>JAESRD010000362.1 GCA_016764835.1 Paracoccaceae bacterium
CTTATTGTGCTGCGTGTCACCCCCGCCTCAAACAAAGCCGCCGTCATAACATCGGCAAATTGGCCGAGTGGCACCACACCGACAGGGCCAGATATGACCACATCTGTCACCCGGTCAAACCAGTTGGCCCGGCGCAAAACCGGGTCATCGGCCCCGTCGGGCAAAGTGGTTATGCCCTCTATCGCCGATTGCACATCTTCGGCGGCACTGTCCATGTCCTGGCCCGGCTCGAACTCTAGCCGTATCGAGGCGCGGCCCTCGGTAGAGCGGCTGTCAGAGCCGGTGACACCGTTGATAGACAACAATGCAGGCTCAAGAACCTGCACGATCGCGGCGTCAACATCTTCGGCCCCAGCACCCTGCCAGGCGACCGAGACTGAGATGCTGTCAACGATGATATCGGGGAAATACTGCGCCCGCATTTTTGGGTAGGCGACCAGCCCGGCCGCCAACATAAGCACCAAAAGCAAGTTGGCTGCTGTTTTGTGGCGGGTGAAATATGAAAATATGCCTTGCCCGGTCATGGCCTAGCTCCCCATCCGGCTTTCAAGCCGTTCGACAACATCGGCGGGCACTTCAGGCTGGGCCAGCTGGTCGAGTATTCGGGTCTTGGCCTCGGCGGGCATACGGGCATTGGCAGTGACAAATTCGGTCAGCCGGGCGCGGCGCTCAGGGGTGAGTTGGATCATCTCAGCGCTTGTGGTCTCTGCTTGCGGCAGGCCGCCGCCGCTTGGCATGTCTGGCACGGCAACCGGCTCACCGGGCACAACCTCACCGGGCACAACCGGGCGAATGCGCAAACCTGCGCCCAACACAGGCGAGCGCTGGGCCACCACCCGCTCGCCCTCAAGCCCCTGCGCATCAATCAAAATGTCGTTGCCTTGGCGGCGCAGCAGCACCACTGGCACTGCCTGCAAACGGTCACCTTCACCGACCATAAGCACCGTACCATCGGCGGCAAGCGCCGTTGCGGGCAGCAAGGCCACGCCGCTTTGCGGCGGCTCAGACACGGTAACGGTGACAAAATCGCCCGGTCTCAGCCCCGGCGCAGGCGCTATATTGGCGTAGATCAGCCGCCCGATCTGCCCAGTGCCACCGCCCGCACTTTCGCGCGAAATCTGCCCCGGCGCAGAAAGGCTGAGGCCCGAAACATCAAGCGAGACCACCACATCGGCACGTATTAACTGCCCGTCAGCGTCGAGCAGATTGGCATATTGCGAGGTTGAAACCCGAAACGCGGCCTCAAGGGCGGCGGGGTCTATCAGCTCGGCAATCTGCTCATTTGGCGTGACCCGCGCGCCAACACCGGCGACCACACCAGACAGCGTGCCGTCAAACGCCGCCGTGATTTTGGTGCCAGCAAGCGTGCGCTCGGCCTCGGCAAATGAGATCCGCGTGCGGGCGATCAGGGTTATCGCCTGATCTATCCGCGCCTCGGCCTGCGCTATTGCCTGACGGCGGCTTAATATCGCCTGCTGGGCCGACGACACCGTCAGCTCAGCAGCCTCCAGCTCTGGCGCTGTGCCAATGCCGCGCTCCTGAAGGTCGCGTTGGCGCGCCAGTGCCTGAACCCGCAAAGCCGCCTGTGCTTGGGCTGCGGCCAGCTCATCTTGCGCCAAGATCAACGCCCGGTCAGCGTCGCGCGCTTCGGCCTGCGCATCATGCAAATCAGCCTGAACCCGGGCCAAAGCCGCTTCAGGCTCGACCGGGTCAATCCAGACCAGAACCTCACCCTCGGTCACCCGGCCGCCATCAACAAAATTGTCTGAGACCTGCACCACAATACCGCCCGCGGCGCTGCGCATTGCCAACACCCGGCGCGAGCGCAGCTCGCCGTGTACCACCAGCTCTGGTGTCACCACCTGCGCCTCAATCCGCACAACATTGGCGGCAATAACCCGTTCGCGCTGCGGAAAGCTGCGCGGCTCGGCATTGCGCCGCTCTTCCATGGCGCCAAATAGCGTGGCTCCGGCCTGCGCGATCAGAGCAAAGCTCACGGCCATTAAGAAAATACCGACAAATGCTCGTCTGACGAATCGCATAGAAAATTCCTGTTTTGGTCAACCAATCAAGCGCTTTGGCACCAGATTTGTCCACGGCCATACAGGTTAAACGCGGCGGCCGAGTGGTTCCGTCGCAGAAACTTTGCGCATTGCCAGAAAATGCCGCGCCCGAACACTAGCGTTAACGCGTCAGCCTTCGCCCTGCTGCATCATCATCTCATGCACCGCTTCCATGCCGCGCTCAACCATGGCCGACACTTCGCCCGCATGAACCTGCAACGCGGCGGCCACCTCTGGGTCATCCGATGTTTGTGTCACCACAATCCCGGCATCTGTGGTTTCTATCTCAGTCACAATACTGTCGCGCCGCTCAAACAAGATATCCAATGTCGCGCTTTGAATAATAATCTGCGGATCACGGCCCTCTTCGACCCGGTTGATCATGCCAACAACATGGCCAACAACAATCCCCATCAGCTCCGTGTCTTCTGAAAATGTAATGGTGCGAATGCCGTTTGGCAGATTGGTCACTTCGCGGGTGATATTCTCAAAATTGCGGAACATGATTGCAAGGTCGGCGCTTTCTTCTGGTGTTGCATCCGCGCCGCGCAGACCGGGCATATTGACCTCATCATGGCCAGTGCCATCAGCCCCGTGCAAATGCTCACCATCATGGCCCATCATCTGCGCCAAAGCCCCGCTTTGGAAAAATATCAGCCCCCCGGCCATCAGCGCCATTGCCGTAAACACGCCCAGTGCAAAAACGCGCCATGGCTTACCAGCTTTGGTTTGATCTGTATCTGTCGGCATTGTGACCCTCATTTGGACATACTTCTTCACGAGTGTCTTGGCACGGCGGGGCTATGCAAACTATGATAGCTATCATGTTACAGCTCTTTTCGACTCTTTTTGCCGATGCACGCCCGCTCGCGCTGGCCACAGAGCAAACCTTGGTGCGCAAAGGCGACCCTGTGCGGTTTATCTACTGGATGGTCGAGGGCCAAGTTGACCTTATTCGTCATACCAAAGCCGGTGCCTGTTTGGTTCTGCACCGGGCCCAGCCCGGCCAGATTATTGCCGAAGCCTCGCTCTATTCGCCCTGCTATCATTGCGATTGTACCGCCATGGCCCCCACCCGCCTGCGCGCCCTGCCTGCGGAGGTTTTTCGTGGCCGTCTTGAAGACGACCCAAAGCTGGCCACTGCATGGGCCGCCAGCCTTGCTCATGCTTTGCAAGGCGCGCGCACCAGCGCTGAGATCCGCAGCTTGCGCACTGTAGCCGAGCGGCTTGATGCCTGGCAAACCGATGAGCGCCCCCTGCCAGAAAAAGGCCAATGGAAGAACCTCGCCCATGTTCTGGGCGTCAGCCAAGAGGCGCTCTACCGCGAAATAGCCAAACGCCGCAGCTGAGTTGCCCTGCCGCCGCGCCGGCAATAGAAGGAGGCCATGGAAAATACTCTGCCCCCTGCCGATATTCTGACCAAGTTTCAGGTCTGCGCGCCGGTCTTTGTTGAGCAAACCCAGATCGCTACAATCTGGAAGGTGCGTCTTTTATCCGGTGCGCCGGCGGCGCTAAAAATCTACAACCAGCAAGACATGAAAAATGAGCGCACTGGCTTTGCTTTTATCGAGGCACTGGCCGGTGACGCTGCGGTAAAACTGCTTGGGCTGAGCCAAGGCGAGGCCCTGCTAGAGTGGCTGGACGGCCCGTCGCTCGGTGACCTGACGCGCAGCGGCCAAGACCAGGCCGCCAATGCCGAGCTGATCAGGGTTGCGGTGCAGATCCATAGCCTGCCACGGCGTGTCACCGCCGAGCTGCCAAAGCTAACAGACTGGTTTGACGCACTTTTTCAACTTGAATTTGATGATACCTGCCCGGCAGAGGCGCGCCGCGACATAGTGTTTTGCCAGCAAACCGCGCAGAACCTGTTGGCA
>JAESRD010000363.1 GCA_016764835.1 Paracoccaceae bacterium
CAATGATAGAGCCCAGAACCCGGCAATGCGGGCGGTGGCGGCCGCACTATCGGCCTGCAAACCGGCAATCTGCGCGGTGGCTGAGGCGCCGTCAGCCTCTAGCCCGGCAATGCGGGCATCTGCGGCTGTGCCCGCGTCGCGCAGGCTGGCAATGCACAGCGCTGAGGCGGCAGCGCTGTCTTGCAGCCCGGCGATCTGCGCGGTCGCAGCGGCACTATCGGCCTCCAGACTGGCGATCATATCTTGGGCGCTGCTGCGCTGCTGCATCAGCCCGGCAATCTGGGCCTCAAAGCCGGTAATCCGGCTTTGCGCGGTTGAGAGAGCCTCGGCCTGCACATTGCGCTCAGATGTCAGCGACAAAATCATAACCGCCTGCGCTTCGGCCTCGTTGTTGGACAGGCTCAGGCTTTGGCTGAGCGAGCCTATCTGCTGGGCCAGCGTGGCCGAACGGTCGCGCTCAAATCCAAGCGCAGAGGCCAGTTCGGCCACTTCGCCTGTCAGGTCTGATAGCTCATGTTGTTGGCCAGTGATGGTGTCACGCAGCACGAACTGCACCACGGTAAAGATGGTCAGCACGAACATCAGCACCAGCAGCAGCCCGGTCATCGCATCGACAAAGCCGGGCCAGATGATCGGGTTAAAACGTTGCCCGCCGCCGCGGCGCAATGCCATGCCCTAGCCCCTCAGATTATCGTTGGGATCGCCAACGCGCGGGCCGGGGCGCAGCTGCCGAATAGCACGGGTGAGGCCTGAAAGATCGGTGCGCAGCTCGGCCATGGTTTCTTCGCGCCCGGCGGACATTTCCTCAAGTACGCGCAGCATTTGCACGTCGATCGAACGCAGGCGCATGCGGCTTTCGGCGTCCATGCCCTCGCCCGCCTCGCCCATGCGCTCAAGCAAACGCTCTTGGCCATCGGCCACGCGGGTCAGCGCCAGCGAGCTGTTATCATCTTCCATCCGCTCGGCCAAACGGGTCATGGCCGAAGCAAGATCGCCCAGCCGCTCATCGGTCTCGGTGCGGCTAATATCGGTCTGGGTAAACATCAATTGCAGCGCTTCCATCTGCTCGGCAAGATTGTCGATAACCTGTGCCATAATCGCCTGTTCGCCAATGCCGCCCTCATCGGCATTGGCATAGCCAACGCGGGTGATGGTCGAGAGCCATTCTTCCAGCTCGCGGTAGAACCGGTTTTGGCCGTGGGTCGAGAACAACTCAAGCAGGCCAACGACGAGCGAGCCCGCGAGGCCCAAAAGCGACGACGAGAACGCCGTGCCCATGCCGCCGAGCTGGGCCTGTAGCCCGTCTTGCAAACGCTGGAAAATCTGCGTGCCGCTTTCGCCCTCAACCGGGTTGAGCGCTTTAATCGTATCAACCAACGCTGGCACCGTGGTCGCCAGCCCGTAAAACGTGCCGAGCAGGCCAAGGAAGATCAGCGTATTGCCCAGATAGCTGGTTATCTCGCGGTCTTCGTCAATGCGCTGGCCGATACTATCGAGGATCGAGCGCGAAGAGGTTGATGACAGCTGCATGCGCGCGCCACGGCTGCGCAGCAATGTGGCCAAAGTGACAAGCAAAGACGGCGGCTTGGTGCCGCTGGCGACCTTGCCCGTATGCGAAAAATCTTTGATCCAGCGGACCGAGCGCACCAGCAGCATCACTTGCCGGAAGCAAGACAGCACGCCGATGACAAATACGCCCATAATCACTGAGTTCAAATAGGGGTTTGAATCGTAGATCGAGATCAGCCGGTCATAGGCAAAGTAGCCGCCAGCGCCGACCAGACCGATGACAATAAGCATCAATATGATCGGGCGCAAAGGCTGCGAAAAATGTGGTTCTACTTCAGTGTCGCGCATGTCCATCAATGGACCGCATCCTCGTAATCATTGGTTAGGTGCACATTATGCGCTATAACACAGAAACCCAAACACAATATCAAGGGTCTACCCCTCATTGTTGCTCAGATGCCAACAATACCCGCACCCGCGCCGAAAGCTGCTCGAGTTGCGGGTCATGCAGGCCAATTTTGGCCAAATGATCGGTGGTGTTGAACAGATATTCAGCATTTGGGCCGCGTCCGCCATGGGCGCGGGCAATCATTTGCGCCTGCTGCTCCAGGTCGGGGTTGCAATATTGCACATGGGTCGGGTCGATCACATAGGTCAGCGCCGTGACCTGCGCGCCATTGGCACAGCTCACACTGACCTGTTTTTCCATATAGGCCGACGAAATCAGCTCTCGTTCGCGCAAAGAGGCCAGCACTTGCGCCTCCTCGTCCGGGGCGACAAGCAAAGCCAGCCCGTCGCAGCTGGCCTGATCTTGGGCATCAAGCGCTAGGACCAGCCCCGGCTGGGCATGCGTGCCGCGATAGTGAATAGACAACATGCAAAATGATCGGCTGAACCCATCAAGCCGGGCAATTGTGGTCTCAACCGGGGTAAAACCCGGATTCCATAAAAGTGATCCATATCCAAAGACCCAAAACGCCATTTTGCGGCCCTCCATCTGGCCCTTTTTTCGATGGCTCTGTAAACAACGTCTAACGCGGCACTAAAAGGGTAGAAAATGCGGTTTTTGTTCATTCTGACAGGTATTTTGGCGACACTTTACGGTGCCTACTGGTTTGCTGGCCGTGGCGCGGCACGATCGGGGGTCGAATCGGCGCTGGTTCATTTGCAAGATGATGGTTGGGATGTGTCATGGGACGACCTTTCCACACGCGGCTTCCCATCACGGTTTGACACCACGATCACCGAGCTGAGCCTGCGCAACCCCGATAGCCGTTTTGGCTGGTCAGGGGCATTTGTGCAGCTCTTTGCGCTCAGCTACTTGCCCAACCGGGTGATCTTGGCCCTGCCCGATCAAACTCAGCTGATCTGGGAAGGCCAAGTGGTTGAGGTAAGCGGGTCCGGGCTGCGCGCATCTGCGGCGCTTCAGCCAGCATTGGACCTGCCATTGGACACGTTGATTGCCGAAGGGCGTGACTTGCAGATTGGCGGCGGTGATACGCCTCATCTGCTGGTTGAGAGCTTTGTCTTGGGCCTGCGGGCGGCGGCTGAGCGCCCGGATAACAGCTATGATATCTTTGCCCAGAGCAAAAATATCATGCTGCCTGAGCATCTGATTGCTGCGTTTGGTGGCGCTTTGCCTGCGCAGATTAGCGGCCTGAAACTTGACGCTGCCTTGGCGCTAGACCGGCAGCTAAACCGACATTTGGGCGGCGGGCCGAAGCCGCAGATTAGGCGGATCATACTGCGGCAGCTGGCGCTTGACTGGGGCGGTGCGCGGTTGGAAATGGCGGGCGACATAGTGGTCGGCATAGACGGGTTTGTCGAAGGGCGGATCATGGTCAAACTACATGATTGGCGGCTTATCCTTGAGGCACTGAACAATGCCGGAATTATCCCCGAGAACCTGGCAATCGCCTCTGTGACCATGGCTGGCGCTTTGGCCAATGGCCATGATTTGGAGCTGCCATTGGTGTTTCAAAACGGGCGCACAACATTGGGGCCGTTTCCGTTAGGGCCTGCGCCTCGGTTTTAGCGACAGTAAGAACCGCTGCGGTAATTGGCCGTGTCAAAGTGGAAATGGTCGGCATGAAACCGGTTTGCATTCGGACCGAGCACGGTTCCAAACGTGCCGCAGGCTTGATCATGCATGCGGCGCAGCCGGGCGCCATTGCTGCTGTTCCAACCGTTAAGAACCGAGATTTCAGTGCCATTGCGCAGCTGAAAACCTGCGATATCAATGGCGCGGCCAAAGGAATGCTCGGAGAGCCGCGCACCGGGCTGGCTGTTGCGGGTGCGGCATGAATAATGGGAGACGACGCGCAGGCCTGCGAGCCCGCCGCCGGTATTGCCGATTGCCGGAATAGCGCTGCGCTGCACCCAGCGGGCCAGTGCTTGCGCGGTTTGACAATCAATTGTTGCCGGTGTTGAAAGCCGCACACCGGCAACCGAGCGCACCCGCACCGGATGCGATATGCCGCAAGCGCCCGGCCCGTCGATACGCGACAATGCCTCGCCCTGTATTTGCGGATTGCTGCAAACAGAGCCGCGCGCCCGCTCAGCCTGTACTGCGGCAGCGGCGCGGGTTACCCCGGCGGGGCGCGGCGGCGGACGAAAGGCGATGGCGACGGCCAATGGTGAATAATCTGGCGTGGCGACCGGCGCGGTTTGGCCATTGGGCAGAACAGCGCTGAGCATAGAAGCCGGGACCAAATCGGGGCCAGATACTGGCACGGGGATAGGGACAGCGCGCAGCTGCCTTTGTGGCCGTGACTTTGGCCGCAAGGGGGCTTGCGCCAAGGGTTGGGCCACCCAAAATGCCGCGTCTGAGTTACGCGCAACCAGCCGAATGCCTGGCTGTTGCATTACATTTATGACCGGGCTTACTGGCGCAGTGAGCACCGTGGTGACGGTGACCGGCGCGGCGCTCTCAGACAGGGTAGCGTCGGGCGCAGGCAAAACCGCTTGCGGCCTGATTAGCCCAATACTGACCTGCCCGAGCAGATGCCCACCCGCCGCGAGCGCACGAAAGGGCAGCTCTGCCCGCTCATATTGAGGCACGGTTTGGCGGGGGGCTACCTGCGCCGAAACAGGGACAGGGCTGAGCGATTGAGGCCGCGCCATTGGCCGCAAGGAAGCGGCGGCAGGCTCAACAACAGTCAGGCTGGCAAGGGTGATGATGGGGCGCATGGTTGGTCGCAAAGCCGTCAGCGGCCCTTCGGCGGCGGCAGGCCCGGCAAGGCACATGGCCAGCAGCACTGCCAATCGGCTATTTATTACCAAACCAAACGCATGTTTCATCACTCTTCGGGGTCACTTTCTTCTTTTGGCAAGGACTTAGTTTCAGGCAGCTGAGGGCTGCTTTGACCACGGCCAAAATCAACCTCAGCCGTGTCTTGCCCTGCTTCAATAATCCCGCGACGAATAGCACGGGTGCGGGTAAAATAGTCTTGCAACGCGGGGCCGTCGCCAGTGCGAATAGCCCGCTGCAAAGCAAACAGCTCTTCGGTAAAGCGGCCAAGGATTTCAAGCGTTGCGGCCTTGTTCTCAAGGAAAACATCGCGCCACATTACCGGATCGCTGGCGGCAATACGGGTAAAATCACGAAAACCCGCAGCAGAATATTTGATCACTTCACTATCGGTTACACGGCTCAAATCATCGGCAACACCCACCATTGTATAGGCTATCAAATGCGGCGTATGGCTTGTGACCGCAAGAACCAGATCATGATGATCCGCGTCCATTTCATCAACATGCGCACCCATTCCTTGCCAAAGCGTTGCCAGCTTGTCGATTGCCGGGCGGGCCGCACCGTTTGGCACCAAGATACACCAGCGATTGTCGAACAAATGCGCCATGCCAGCCCGTGGGCCAGAATGCTCGGTCCCGGCCAGCGGATGGCCGGGGACAAAATGCACATTGTCGGGGATATGCGGGGCCACGGCGCGGATAACTGCGGCCTTAACCGAGCCAACATCGGTCACTGTCGCGCCGGGTTTGAGATGTGGCGCGATCTCGGCAGCGACGGTGGCCATCGCCCCGACCGGCACAGCAAGTACGATCAGATCGGCCCCGGCCACAGCCTCGGCGGCGCTATTGGCCACATGATCAACAAGGCTGATTTCGCGGGCAATGTCGCGGGTCTCTGGCGAGCGTGCATAGCCCGAAATGGAACTGCACAGCCCAGAGCGGCGCATGGCATGGGCCATAGAACCGGCTATCAGCCCCAGCCCAATAAGCGCTACTTTCTCATAGATAACAGCCATCAGCGCATCTCCATAAACTTGGTTATTGTTGCTGCTAGCCGGGCGCAACCGGCCTCATCACCCACTGTTAGGCGCAGCGCATTTGGCAGGCCATAGCCCGCGACTTTGCGTACCAATATGCCGTTGGCATTGAGTGCTGCATTGCAGGCGTCGGCCTCGGCCTTATCGGCAAACCGGGCCAACAAAAAGTTGGTGTGGCTCTCGTCGCAGCCAACCCCGGCCCCGCGCAACTCTTCGCACAGCCACCCGCGCAAAATAGCATTTTGCGCGGCGCAGTTCTTGACCCAGTCTTGGTCTTGCACCGCCGCCAGAGCTGCGGCAAGCTGAATGACCGACAGGTTGAACGGCTGACGCAGCCGGTTGAGAAACCCTCATGGCTATGCGTGACGCATGCGCCGATGGGTCACATGTTGTGGTGCTTGGATTTGAGGCCGATGATCCAACCAATTACGGTC
>JAESRD010000364.1 GCA_016764835.1 Paracoccaceae bacterium
ATCATTGGCTGCGCGCCGCTCTATGCCAAAGGCCATAGCCAAGGCGAATATATCTTCGATTTCAACTGGGCGCAGGCATATGAGCAATCGGGGGGCGACTATTACCCCAAGCTGCAAATCGCCGTGCCGTTTACCCCCGCAACAGGCCGCCGCCTGATGACCCGCCCCGGCTACGAGCTCGCAGGCATGTCAGCCCTCGTGCAAGGTGCTGTGCAATTGGCCAGCAACAATGAGCTGTCCTCGCTGCACATTACCTTTTGCACAAAAGCCGAGGCCGAAGCGGGCGCGCAGATGGGCCTGCTGCGCCGCCTCAGCCAACAGTTTCACTGGATCAGCGACGGTTACGCTGACTTTGACGGTTTCCTCGCCGCGCTCTCGTCGCGTAAACGCAAAAACATCCGCAAAGAACGGGCCAAAGCCCAAGCATTTGGCGGCGAAATCCGCGCCTTTACCGGCGATGACCTGCGCCCCGAACATTGGGATGCCTTTTGGCACTTCTACCAAGATACAGGCAGCCGCAAATGGGGCACGCCCTATCTCAGCCGCGCCTTCTTTGACATTGTCCAAGAGCAGTTGCGCGATGACGTTGTGCTGGTGCTGGCCTTACAAGACGGCACCCCCATCGCCGGCGCGCTCAACTTTATTGGCCGCGATACGCTTTTTGGCCGATATTGGGGGGCCAGCGCCCACCATCCTTTCCTGCATTTCGAACTGTGCTATTATCAAGCCATCGACTGGGCCTTGGCCAATGGGCTAACCCGTGTTGAAGCCGGGGCGCAGGGCGAGCATAAACTGGCGCGCGGCTACCTGCCGGTGGCCACCCATTCGCTGCATTGGATTGCCGAGCCGAGGTTCCGCCAAGCCATTGCTCACTATCTTGAAGAAGAACAAAACGCCGTTGATGAGGAGATCGAAGTGCTGACAGAATACGGGCCATTTCGCCGCGAAACCCGGGACGAAGCCGAATGAACGGTCTGCTCAGCCCACTGCAACGCGCCGCCTTGTTCTCAGCCGGTTGGGCCATGGTGCAAGGCCGTGACGCCATAACCAAAACCTATGCATTCGCCGATTTCGCCGCCGCGATGGGCTTTATGATGCAGGCCGCAATCTGGGCCGAAAAGATGAACCACCATCCCGAATGGTCGAACATCTACGGTAAGGTCACTGTGGTGTTGACCAGCCATGATGCCGGGGGGCTCACCCCCCGCGACAGCAAGCTGGCCATCAAGTTTGACGAGATCGCTAATCTTTAGAGCTGGCCGAGCAATGTCTCTGCGCCCGAAAGATCACACGTGCCCGGTGCGGCTTCAATATTGAGCTGGGTCACAACACCGTTTTCAACAAGCATCGCGTAGCGTTGCGAGCGGCCGATAAGCCCGGCTGGTGGGGCGTCAAAGCCCAGCCCGATCGCGGCTGTATAGCTGCCATCAGCGTCGCCCAGCATGGTCACGCCGCCCTTGGCCGCACCGGTAGCATCGCTCCAAGCAGCCATAACAAAGGGGTCATTGACTGACAGGCAGATAACCTCTTCAACGCCTTGCGCTGCCAATGCTTCGCGGTTCTTAATAAACGACGGCACATGCGCGGTGGTGCAGGTGCCGGTAAACGCGCCAGGCAGACCAAATATTACAACTTTGCGCCCGGCAGTCAGCGCACTGAGCGCCACCGCTTCGGGGCCCTCGGCCCCCATGCGCAAGAAATTAGCTTCGGGGAGTGTGTCACCGGTTGAAATCATCGTTATGTCCTCATTTTGTCAATTGCCACGCGGCCTTTGCACTATAGGGTCAGCGCGTGCAGAAGCGATAGGCCAATGCGAGATCGATAGGAAATTCATGGCTCATTTTATAGTGATCGGCGGCGGGCAGGCTGGGGCCTCGCTTGTGGCCAAACTGCGCAGCAGCGGTTTTGACGGCGACACCACCCTGATCGGGGCCGAGGCGGCCCTGCCCTATCAGCGCCCGCCATTGTCAAAAGCCTACCTAATGGGCGAGATGGCCGAGGAGCGGCTCTATCTGCGGCCGCAAAGTTTCTACGATGACAACAATATCACCCTACGCACCGGCACCCGCGTGGTTGAAATCCAACCGCAATACAATCAGGTCGTGCTCGAAGCTGGCGAGATCTTGTCCTATGACGCGCTGGCCCTGACCACCGGTTCGCATCCGCGCAGCCTGCCCAGCGCTATTGGCGGCATGCTCGATGGAGTGTTCACCATGCGCGATCTGGCTGACGCAGACGCCATGGCCCCGGCATTTACCTCCGGCGCAAAAGTGCTGGTGGTTGGCGGTGGCTATATTGGCCTAGAGGCCGCAGCCGTAGCCGCCAAAAAGGGGCTGAACGTCACGCTGGTGGAAATGGGCGAGCGGATTTTGCAACGGGTCGCCGCGCCGCAAACCTCTGATTATGTGCGCGAACTTCACCGCTCGCACGGCGTCGATATCCGCGAAGGCATTGGCCTTGAGCGGCTGATCGGCACTGACCGCGTCACCGGCGCTGTGCTCACCGACGGCACCGAGCTGGAGCTTGATTTCGTCATTGCCGGGATCGGCATCTTGCCCGCAAGCCTGCTGGCCGAAAGCGCCGGGCTGACCATTGATAACGGCATCTCGACGGACGAATTTTGCCGCACATCTGCGCCCGGAGTTTGGGCCGCGGGCGACTGCGCGTCTTGTTTGTTCGAGGGCAAGCGCATCAGGCTTGAGAGCGTCGGCAATGCCATTGAAATGGCCGAAGTCGCGGCTCAAAACATGCTCGGCCAAGAGGTGGTCTATAAGCCCAAGCCGTGGTTCTGGTCTGATCAATATGACATGAAACTGCAAATTGCCGGGCTCAATACTGGCTATGATACGGTGTATACCCGCCCCGGCGACAAGGGCGGCCAAGCGCATTGGTATTTTCGTGATGACAGGCTGATCAGCGTTGATGCAATGAACGAGCCGCGGGTTTACATGGTCGGCAAACGCTTGATTGAAAGCGGCAAATCACCCGATCCAGCGCAGTTGATCAACCCTGAGACAGACCTCAAAGCTCTGCTCAAATAGTGAGGACCCCAGAACAGTGAGAATCATAGGCGGCCAAAACCGTGGCACTGTCTTGGCCGAGCTGGGCCGGGGCGACGAACGCGCCCATTTGCGGCCAACGCCAGACCGGGTGCGCGAAGCGTTGTTTTCAATGTTGCTCAGCGGCCGCTACGGCAATGCGGTGCAAGACACGCATGTGCTTGACCTGTTTGCAGGCACCGGTGCGCTGGGGCTAGAGGCCCTGTCGCGCGGCGCGGCTTTTGCCAGCTTTGTCGATAATGGCCGCACAGCGCTTGATCTGATCGCCAAGAACATCGCCAAAACCCGGCAGCAAGACAGCAGCGCCGTGCTGAACTGCGCCGCCGCCAAACTACCGCCAAACACCCAAGACGCATGCGACCTGGTTTTCCTCGATCCGCCCTACGGCGCGGGCCTCGGCGCGCCTGCATTGACGAGCGCCAAGACCCAAGGCTGGGTCGCCCCCGGCGCACTGATCATCTGGGAAGAAACCAGCCCCCAACCCGCGCCGCCCGGCTTTGTCATGCGCGAATACAGGCGCTACGGCGCCAGTCACATAACAATATTAGAGGCGGTAAATGACTGATTTACCTGTGCATTTTTGCCCCGGCTGCGGCATGGCCCAGCAGGCCAACCCGCGCTACCCTTGGTACTTCTGCAAATCTTGCGCTGACAAAACAGCCGGTGGCGACGGCCGCGCACTGGTCTTTACCAACCAATCGCTTTCAGGCGGGTTTAGCTGGCGCTACGCCAACCAGCCTGACGGCTGGACAGACTGCGGCGGCGCGGCCTGTCTCATCGGCGGGCGCGCCGTTTTGGCCACCGAAGCGCGCTTTGGCGGCATTGTCATTCAACCGCTGCTTAGCGGGCAGATCCCGGCGCATTTGCGCAATGTGACAGACCTGCGCCACCCGACCCGACCCTAGAAACTGGGTCTTATTCTTGGGGCTCGTAGTTGAAACTGGCAATCATCTGCCCGCCAAGCGTCTGGCCAAGCAGGCTCAGATCATCTATCGGCACCGCCCCATAGCGGATATTGTTGAGCATAAAGTACGACGCGCCGCCGCCGGGGTTTGGTATGGCCGTGATCCGCAGCAACATTGGCCCCCAAATCGCATCTTCATAGCGGCCAATCACATCAATAATCTGCAGCCCGTTGACCTGCGCCTGACGCCAGCCAAGCATTTCGCCGCCGCCATGTGGCGCCGTGGCTTGGTTAAACACCTGCTCATACATGAGCGGGGCAATGCCTTCGAGCAGGGCTTCCATTGGGTCAACCGAGCCTTCGGGCAGCTCCCATTCGGCGGCATGGATGGTGATGTTTTCAATCAATGCCGGGCCGTCTTCTGTGTCATAAGTATAGGTGAATTTGACAAAGCCATTTTCGGGCGCGCCGTCTGATATCAGGTTGATCCGATCATCACGCGGCAGGGCCACGCGAAACGGCGCAGGCACGGCAATGTCGAATTGTTCGGTAAAGGCAGCATCAAAGACAAAAACCCGGCGCGCGGGGATGCTGCCAAGATCAAACAAGTTGAATTCGGCAGCCTCTTGCGCCGACGCAGCGGCGGCGCTGTCTTGGGCAATGGCCGCGTTTGGGCCAACACCCGCAAGCAGCATGACGAGCGCATAATGAATAATCTTCATAGCAACATCTCCAAATATCAGCGCCTAAGTCGGATGGAACCTCCCGGCAGGCGACAGCGTAAATATCTCGGCCCCGTCTGGGCCAATGCCGATTGAATGTTCAAACTGGGCCGACAGGCTTTTATCTCGGGTCACAGCCGTCCAGTCATCGGCCAGAACCTTGGTCTCAGCACGGCCAAGGTTAACCATCGGCTCTATGGTGAAAAACATACCTTCTTCAAGCACAGCCCCCGTGCCGGGGCGGCCATAATGCAGCACATTTGGCGGCGCATGAAACACCCGGCCAAGCCCGTGGCTACAAAAGTCGCGCACAACACTCATGCGGTGAGATTCCGCATAGACTTGAATGGCCGCACCAATATCGCCAAATGTATTGCCCGGTTTGGCCGCCTCTATGCCCTTCATCAGCGCGTCATGCGTGACTTGGATCAACCGCTCAGCCTTGCGGCTGGGCGTGCCAGCCACATACATCCGCGATGTATCGCCAAACCAACCGTCAACTATGACCGTGACATCAATATTAATAATATCGCCATCTTTCAGACGTTTATCACCTGGGATCCCGTGGCAAACCACATGGTTTACGCTAATGCAGGACGCATGCTGATAGCCCTTATAGCCAATCGTCGCCGACACAGCGCCCGCATCATCGACCATTGCCGTAATCAGCCGGTCCAGCGCGCCCGTGCTTTGGCCCGGTGCAACATGCGCGCTGATTTCATCAAGCATCTGCGCCGCCAAAGCGCCCGCCTTGGCCATGCCCGCGAATTCGGATGTCTCGTAAATTCGGATGCTGTCGCGCGTCAGCCGGCCTCGTGGTGCATTCATCAGTTCTGCCCTTAAATTATAGCCTATAGATAAGGCAGTTAACTGCAGATATCCAGACATGCACCAATTGCTGGCAATGGCCGCGGCGCAGGCCTAGAACGGAGCCTAAGCAATAGGAGCCGCTATGACAAACCCAACCGCCGCGCTGCTGATCATAGGCGATGAGATATTGTCTGGCCGCACGCAAGACGCCAACCTGCAACACCTCGCCAAAGCACTAACCGCGCAGGGGATCGATCTGGCAGAAGTCCGCGTGGTTGCCGACGACCCCGCCGCGATCATCGCCGCCACCCGCGCCCTGAGCGCTGGCAATGACCACCTGTTTACCACCGGCGGCATTGGCCCGACACATGATGACATCACCGCTCCTTGCATCGCCGAAGCGATGGGCGTGGACATATCGATCCGCGACGATGCCCGCGCCCTGCTGGCCGATCACTATGCAAAGACCGGCAAAGAGCTGAACGAGGCGCGCTTGCGCATGGCCCGCATCCCCGACGGCGCTGTGCTGATCGAGAACCCTGTCTCTATCGCGCCGGGTTTTAGCATCGGCAATGTCCATGTCATGGCCGGTATCCCGGCTATATTTCAGGCGATGCTGGCCGGGGTGCTGCCGCAGCTGACCGGCGGCGCGCGGCTGATTTCGCGCAGCCAGCGGGTTGAGCGCGGCGAGGGCGATATTGCCACGCCGCTCGGCGCTTTGGCCGCAGAATTCCCCGATGTGCAAATCGGCTCCTATCCGTTTCAAGATAACGGCCTGACCGGCACAAACATTGTTATGCGCGCCACTGACGAAGCGCTGCTTGACCGGGCCATGGCCCGCCTCGCTGGGTTTTGTGCGCCATGAACACGCCCACAGCCACAGAGCTGATGGCCCATGTCGAAGCCACAT
>JAESRD010000365.1 GCA_016764835.1 Paracoccaceae bacterium
GATACCGAAGTTCTTAAAGTGCGAATGCGCCGGGGGGGTAAGCCGCTTGGCGAGGTCGAGGAAGGCTTCGCCGCCTCGCTCACTCAAGGAGATACGTTTCTCATCGGCGGCAAAGTTGTGCGCTTTGAGGGGCTGCGCGAGATGAGCGTCGAGGTCAGCCGCGCGCCCGGCCGCAAGCCGAAAATCGCCGTGTTCATGGGCACCAAATTTTCAAACTCAACCCAACTGTGCGCGCGGATAATGCGGATGTTTCAGCAGCCAGATTGGTCCAATCTGCCTGCACATACGGCCGAGTGGCTGGGCACGCAGCAGGCTGTATCGCAGCTGCCGCAGCCCGGTAGGCTGTTGATTGAGAGCTTCGAGCATGACAGCCGCGAACATGTCTGCATCTACGGTTTCGCCGGACGAAACGCCTTACAAACATTGGGCCTTTTGCTAACCCAACGCATGGAAACCCTGGGCTTGCAGCCGCTCGGCTTTGTCGCCACAGACTATGCGCTGATGATCTGGAGCGTGAAGCCGCTGCGCGACCCCGCGCCGCTATTTACCGGCGAAAATCTGCGCGCAGATTTTGAGCAATGGCTGGCCGGTAATGCGGTGATGAAGCGCACATTTCGCGCCAGCGCCACCATTGCCGGGCTAATTGAGCGCAACCTGCCACAGCTGCGCAAAACTGGCCGCCAAGCGACGTTCTCGTCAGACATTCTCTACGACACCCTCGCCCGGTTTGACCCCGACCATCTGATGATGCGGATCACTTACGAGGAGGCCATGCGCGGGCTGGTCGATTTTGGCCGGATTGAGGAGATGCTGGCGCGGGTTGGCGGCAAAATTGACCTCATCCGCTTGGCCAAAATTTCACCCTTGGCCGTGCCGCTGCTGCTTGAGCACGGCCGGGTGCCGATAGAGGGCGAAGGCCGGGCCAAGCTGGCTACCGCTGCCGCAGCCGATCTGCTGACCGCCGCCGGGCTGACCGATATCTAGCCCTTGCAGCGCCGCGATATTGGCGGCATCACCGCAGCCATGAATTCTATCACCTTCACTCTGGCGGGCGAAAAGCTGAGCGCTTTAGGCTCGGGCGCGCTATATCTGCCAGCGGCGAATACGCTGTGCATTTCTGACATGCATCTTGGCCGGGCTGACCATGTGGCGCGCGACGCAGGCCCCCTGCTGCCGCCGTTTGAGAACCAGGCCGTGCTTGAACAGCTGGACCAAGACCTGCGCCAAACCGGGGCGCAGCGCGTGGTCGCCTTGGGCGACTCTTTTGATGATGTTACCGCCGCACAGGCGCTCGACCAGAGCAGCCAAACCCTGTTGGCAGAGCTGCAAACCGGGCGCGAATGGATATGGGTTGAGGGCAACCACGACCCCGGCCCTACCGGCTTTAGCGGCCAGCATATCCCGGAGTGGCATTGGCGCGGGCTGACCCTGCGCCATATCGCCCAACCCGGTGCACGCGCCGAGATTTCGGGGCATTACCACCCTAAACATAGCGTAACGGGGAGGGGCCGAAAGCGGCCTTGTTTTGCCTTTGATCGCAACCGACTGATTATGCCGGCTTACGGCACTTATACTGGCGGGCTTGCAGTAGCATCACCGGCCATCGCCACATTATTGGCCAGCCCGGTTTTTGCTATTTTAACCGGCAAGGTGCCGCTCTTAGTGCCAATATCCGCCACAATACCCGGCGCCAAACTCTCAAATTTCTCAAGATTGTGACGGTAGGTCCGGCTGACCGGCAGTTCAATGCCATCAACCAACAGCACAAAACTTCGGCCTTTCTTGCGGCCAACATGAACGATTGAGGCGCAGGTCACCCAGTGAGAGCGGTGAATGCAAATCCCCTCGACCTCGCCCATTTCAGCAATCGCATCTTTGAACCGCATCAACAGCCGCTCAACATTGCCGTCATCAAAATGCACCAAAACATAGTGGTCGTTGACCGATAGACGTAACACGCGCGCCGACCCCGGGTCGCTAATCCGGGCATAGAGCCGGGGTAGATCAGGGGTTTCAGCGGTGATTTGTAGCGGGTCTGCTGGTCTGTCCTTTGACCCCAAAGCCAGTTTGAGCGTTATGCGCATACTGGCAACAGCGGCGGTCACCACAAGTACTTTTGCAAAAAGCGAGCCCAAATTTGGCGCGCGCAAAGGAAAAGCGGGGTCAACGATCAAGCCGAAAATATAGACCATTGGCGTTAGGATTATAGTCAGCACGACAACAGAAAGTGCTTCCGCCGCCAAGCCGCCAAGATGGTCAAACAATTGTTTTTTAAGCGCCAGCGTTGCGATTTTGGCCAACACAGAGCCTGCGAGCACCCCAGACCAATAGAGCAGTCTCATAAAGACTGGCAACGCATCATAAGTACCAAAGGGGCCAGAAACAGTCAGCAGAATGGCAAAGGCGGAGCCGCCAATCAAATAGGCTTTATGCTTCAAGAACCACGAAATAGCAAAAGGAGTAGGCGTGGCAGAACACTGCGAATTTCTTTGTAACGCCACAATAATACCTCTCATGAAGGAACTACGTAACTTTCATATGTTAGTAGCTGCGTCATGATTTACCAACCAAAACTCCACCACGCCCAACTATGAACGCAATAAGCTACCTTTGTGGCGGCTTAAATGGTGGAATACCAGCATTGGCAATTAAAAACTTCGCAATATCCGAGTTTAAATGTCGGGTAGCCTATTTATGCGGCGGCAAGCTGTCAGTGTGTTTTTGAGCAAACAGGCAATTGTCATTGGCCCAACACCGCCCGGCACTGGCGTTATTGCCCCAGCGACTTTTGCCGCGCTGGCATAATCAACATCGCCAACAAGCCTGCTGCCGGTCTCATAAACTTCGCGGTTGATGCCAACATCTATCACCGTGGCGCCGGGTTTGAGCCATGCGCCTTTGATCATTTCGGGCCGCCCAACGGCAGCCACCACAATATCTGCCCGGCCCACAAGCGCTGGCAAATCTTTGGTGCGCGAATGGGCGATAGTGACGGTGCAGCTCTCACCGAGCAGCAGCTGCGCCATAGGTTTGCCGACAATATTTGAGCGGCCAATGATCACCGCATCTTTACCGCTGAGGTCACCCAATTGGTCACGCAGCAGCAACAGACAGCCAAGCGGCGTGCAAGGCACCATAGACTTTTGCCCCGTCGCCAGCAGCCCAACATTTGAGATATGAAAGCCGTCAACATCCTTGGAGGGCTCAATTGAGTTTATCACCAGATCAGCGTTGAGATGGTCGGGCAGCGGCAGTTGCACCAATATGCCGTGCACGGCTGGGTCGGCATTAAGCGCGGCAATCAACGCCAAAAGCACCGCCTCGCTGGTTTCTTCGTCCAAGCGGTGTTCAAAAGAGGCCATGCCAGCCTCTTCTGTTTGCCGGTGTTTGGTGCGGACATAGATCTCACTCGCCGGGTCAGAGCCAACCAGAACAACGGCCAAACCCGGCGTGATCCCATGCTCAGATTTTAGGGCTGCGACCTCAACCGCCAGCCCCGCGCGCAAATTTGCGGCAAAGGCTTTTCCATCAATTATCGCCGCTGTCATTGCTCTCTCCAACTTGTCGTATTCGTGGCACGGTCAGGGGCTTAGAACAGCCCTTCAACCAGACCTTCGGCGTTCAGGCCAATTGTCTCGGCTGACGGTTTGCGCGGCAGGCCCGGCATGGTCATAATCTGTCCGCAGATGGCGACAATAAAGCCCGCTCCGGCCGCCAGCCGCACTTCGCGCACCGGCACTGAATGGCCAGTTGGCGCGCCGCGCAGGGTCGGATCGGTCGAGAAGGAATACTGCGTCTTCGCCATGCAGATCGGCAGGTGGCCGTAGCCCTGTTCTTCCCATGTGCGCAGCTGATCGCGCACCGATTTGTCGGCCAATACCGCATCAGCGTGGTAAATCCGCTTGGCAATGGTCTCCATCTTTTCAAACAACGGCATCTCATCTGGGTAGATCGGGGCGAAATGCGCCACGCCGCTTTCGGCCAGCTCAACAACCTTGCGGGCCAAACCTTCGGCGCCTTCAGAGCCCTTTGCCCAATGCATGCACAAAATCGCCTCAGCGCCTTGGGTTTTGACAAATGCTTTGATCACTTCAACCTCGGCGTCGGTATCCGTAACAAAGTGGTTTATCGCCACAACGACAGGTACGCCGAAACTTTTGAGGTTGCCAATATGGCGGCCAAGATTGGCACAGCCCTTTTGCACGGCCTCGGTATTCTCCGGGTCGAGGTCAGCTTTGGCAACGCCGCCATTCATCTTCATCGCCCGGATTGTGGCCACAAGAACAACAGCATCGGGGGCAATCCCGGCTTTGCGACATTTGATGTTCATGAACTTTTCAGCGCCGAGGTCAGCGCCAAAGCCCGCCTCTGTCACCACATAATCTGCTATTTTGAGCGCGGTGGTCGTGGCAATAACCGAGTTACAGCCATGCGCGATATTAGCAAATGGGCCGCCATGCACAAAGGCCGGGTTGTTCTCTAGCGTTTGCACAAGATTAGGCTGCATTGCATCTTTAAGCAGCACGGTCATGGCACCGTCAGCTTTGATATCGCGGCAATAGACCGGGCTTTTGTCGCGCCGGTAGGCCACGATCATCGAGCCGAGCCGCTCTTGCAAGTCTTTGAGATCATTGGCGAGGCACAAGATGGCCATGACCTCAGAAGCCACCGTAATGTCAAAGCCCGCCTCGCGCGGGAAGCCGTTGGCCACGCCGCCAAGGCTGGCGGTAATCTGGCGCAAGGCACGGTCATTCATGTCAACCACACGCCGCCAAACGATGCGGCGAATGTCGATCTCCAGCTCGTTACCCCAATAGATATGGTTGTCGATCATCGCCGCCAGCAGGCTATGCGCGCTGGTGATCGCATGAAAGTCGCCGGTAAAATGCAAGTTCATGTCTTCCATCGGAATGACCTGCGCATAGCCACCGCCGGCGGCCCCGCCCTTCATGCCAAAGTTTGGCCCAAGCGAGGCTTCGCGAATACAGATCGCGGCCTTCTTGCCAATACGGTTCAAGCCGTCGCCAAGGCCCACAGTGGTCGTGGTTTTGCCTTCGCCAGCCGGGGTCGGGTTGATCGCGGTGACCAAGATCAGCTTGCCGTTTGGCTGGTTTTTAACAGAGTTGATGAAACGCTGGCTGACCTTGGCCTTATCATGGCCGTAGGGCAGCAAATCTTTGCTCTCAATGCCCAGCTTGGCACTGATTTCCTGAATGGGCTGCTTGGTCGCCTCGCGCGCTATCTCGATATCCGTTTTGAAAGCCATGTCCCCGTCCCTTTGCTTGCCTTGTATCGGCGAAACTCGCCATCTATTCGCCAAATGTATACACAGACGCGAAATCTACACCATATTCAGTGAGATAACTGCATAAATGTATACATACTACAATAGCGCTTTTACGCTTCGTACAGAATTACAATTCCGACGTATTTGGCATCAGAACCGCCCAAACACTGCAAAACTGTTTCGCTTAGGAAACTTTATCGCCAATACTAGTCGCCCGGTGCCCAGCTGCGTTGATCGGGAATATGCAGGCGCAATTTGTCGCCCAGAAGTAAGGTACCCGGACGCTCGACCCAGCCGGTCACGCCGCGCAGCCCTTTGGCGATGCTTTTAAAATCTTTGCCATGGCCCGGTTTTGCGGCCTCAATGCTCAGCGCAGGAAATAGGCAGGGCCGGTTTTGCACATCAATCGTCAGCGTGGTGCCATTTTCTGATTGTAGCCGCGCACCGGGCGGCAAATGGCTAAAGTCTGGAATGCCGCTGAGCACAATGGAGGCGCCGAGCCAAGCAGGGTCGAGCGTATCCAGCCCGCTCTGCGCAGCGATGGCGGCACTTTCTTCGGCGCAAATCAGGCTGAGCTGGCGTGTATTTCGGATCTCGGTATCGCGCGGATATTGCGCCAGAACCCTGCTACAGGAGGGCCGGGTCAGCCCGGCATGGATCTCGCCCTGCTCTAGCCCGGCAAAGCCCAGCTTCATCTCGTTCATCGGCAGCGTTGTGATTGTCCGCGTATCACGATCAGGCACCCGGCCCAGCCATGTGATCGTACCATAATAGTCGGTAGGCTTAAGAGCTGGCATAGCGCGGCCTGTTTGCTGTGAATGAAAAAATGGGGCGCCACATTGGGCGCCACATCAAATATTTATCGGTTGGTTCAGCCCATCGGCTCCGGTTCCATCCCGCCACCATCAGGGGCTTTGGGCCGCCGTGGCTTGGTGGTTTTGGGGACAGAGGCCAGCGACGGCTTGGCCACTTCTTCGCCCGACGCATCATCATCGGGGTCAGGGTTTGGCGGCTCGCCGTTAATAACTCGCATCATGGCTTCCGAACCAAGTGTTTCATATTCAAGCAGACCCTTGGCGAGATTTTCCATCTCATCCCAGTTGTCCTTAAGAATGGTTTTGGCCCGCTCATAAGCTTCATCAACCAAACGGCGCACTTCACGGTCAATGATTGTGCGCGACTCTGTCGAGGCATTAAACTGCGACTGAGCCCCCAAGAAGCTTTCTTGGGTCGACGTGTAGTTGATGTTGCCGAGCGCTTCGGACATGCCCCATTGGCTGACCATAGCGGTGGCCAGATTAGTGACCATCTGAATGTCAGACGAGGCACCATTGGTGACATTATTTGCGCCAAAGACCAGCTCTTCAGCCGCTTTGCCGCCCATAGCCGAACACAGGCGCGACAGAGCTGCTTCGCGGGTCATCGACAGCTGATCACGCTCTGGCAGATAGAAGGTGACGCCGAGGGCGCGACCACGCGGAATGATCGTGATCTTATGCACCGGATCGTGTTGCGGCAAATTCAGACCGACAATCGCGTGGCCAGCTTCGTGGTAGGCTGTCAGCTTCTTCTCATCCTCGGTCATGACCATGGAACGCCGCTCTGGGCCCATCATAACCTTGTCTTTTGCCATCTCAAAATCATCAAGGGTGACGAATCGGCGGCCAAGACGGGCTGCAAGCAGGGCAGCTTCATTGACCAGATTGGCCAGATCAGCGCCCGAGAAACCAGGTGTACCGCGGGCGATGACGCGTAGGTCAACATCAGGGCCAAGCGGGGTTTTGCGTGCGTGAACAGCGAGGATCTTTTCGCGGCCTTTGATATCAGGGTTGGGCACCTGAACCTGACGGTCAAAGCGACCGGGACGCAAAAGCGCAGGGTCGAGCACGTCGGGCCGGTTGGTTGCGGCGACGATAATGATGCCTTCATTGGCCTCAAAACCGTCCATTTCAACCAAGAGCTGGTTGAGCGTTTGCTCACGCTCATCATTGCCACCGCCATAGCCAGAGCCGCGCGA
>JAESRD010000366.1 GCA_016764835.1 Paracoccaceae bacterium
CCGCGCTGGCACTGGCCAAAAAGGCGTTTGAGCTGAAGCCGCGCCATGATGAAACCCTCGATATATTGCTCAAACTTCAGGCGGGGTCGCAAGACTGGCAAGGCGCGCGCCAGACGCTGGGCGCCAAGCTGAAAAACGGCGCTTTGCCGCGTGATGTGTTTAAGCGCCGCGACGCGGTTTTGGCCCTGTCTGCCGCCAAAGCAACGGCGCAAAACAGCGACGGTGAGAATAGCGAGGCCGCGGCCAAAGCCATGCAAAACGCTGCGATTGAGGCGCACCGTCAGTCGCCTGACCTTGTGCCAGCTGCCGTTATGGCCGCGCAAAGCTACGTGAAATCTGGCAATAAACGTCATGCCACGCGGGCCTTGCGCAAAGCGTGGGATTCGCATCCGCACCCTGATCTGGCCGCCGCTTTTGCAGCGATAGAGCCCGAAGAGGAAGCGACAGCCCGGATCAAACGCTTTGGTTTGTTGACCAAGGGCAAGCCAGACCACGCCGAGACCAAAATGCTGATGGCCGAGCTACAGATTGTGGCCGAAGACTTCCCGGCCGCCGAGCGCGCACTTGGCGATCTGGTCGAGTCCGACCCGACCGCCCGTGTGCTGACTCTGATGGCCGCGATCGAACGCGGCAAGGGCGCAGACGATTCGGTGGTGCGCGGTTGGCTGACAAAAGCGCTGACAGCGCCGCGTGGGCCGCAATGGATTTGCAACAATTGCCAACACATTCATGTGAACTGGGAGCCGGTTTGCACCCAGTGTCAGGGCTTTGATACCCTTGCATGGCGCGCACCAAAGAGCACTGATGTGGCCATGCCAAGTGGCACTGAGATGTTGCCGCTGATCACCGGCGCGCCAGAGCCGATTGTGTCTGATGGCGATGATGACAGCGCCAGTGATGACGCTGCTACGATCACGATTGAGGCGAATAATTAGCCGTCTTTGCGCAGGTAACGAATAACCATTTCGGCCGATTCTTCGCCGCGCCGGGCCAACCATGCGTCATCAATCGGGCAGTGAAAAGCTGCACGCAATGTGTGAATGTTGGAGATTGGGAAGTAGCAAAGCGAGGCTACAAAAATGTAGAACTCGGTCGGGTCTATGCCTGCGCGAAAATCGCCAAGCTCTTGGCCGCGCTTGAGAATTATGCGCAGCTGGACGATCAGCTTTGACTGGATATCACTGGCATCATGAATGGCGCGAATGGTTTCGCCGCCGCGCAGGTTCTCGGTATTGAGCATAGAGATAAACCACGGATTCTTGCGAAAATGCTCCATGGTGAACACCACCAACGCCCGCACAGCGGCTTCGGGGGCCAGATCGCCAAGATCCAGCGCGCTTTCGCCCTCGCGGATTTGCACATAAGCCTCGCGCAAAGCGGCGGCATAGACCGCATTCTTGTCGCCAAAATACTCGTAGATCATCGGTTTACTGACACCTGCGCGGCGGGCGATCTCATCCACCCGCGCCCCGGCAAAACCTTTGGTTGAAAATTCGATAAGCGCGGAATCGAGGATCAGCTTACGTGACGCCGTAGCATCTCGGTTGCGCTGTACCTTTTTCTTCTTGGGTTTGCTGGTTGTCATTCTGGCCCTAACGGTGGTCACGGTTTACCAGCCGCCCAAATGCACGTCTTACTGCGGGAATACCAGCCAAAATTGACACGATGACCAAGAGCGCGAAGCCTGCCGAGATGGGGCGCATGAAAAACGGTGTCAGGTCGCCGTCGCTGAGGATCAAGCCGCGGCGCAGGCTTTTGTCGAGCAAAGCGCCAAGAATGATGCCGAGCACGAGCGGCGGCATTGGGTATTTCATCTTACGCAGCAAGAAGCCGACGAGGCCGAAGAAAACCATGACCCAGATGTCGAACACCCGCTGCGAGATCGCATAGGGGCCAATGACGCAGAGCGTGAAAACGATGGGCATGAGGTATGAGTTTGGCACCCGAAGCACCACCACGAACAGCGGCGTCAGCGATAGGCCAAGCACCAAAATGGCGATGGTGGCTAAGAACAGCATGACGGCGATGGAGTAGATGAACTCTGGTTGCTCGATCATGATCATTGGGCCGGGGCGGACGCCGTGGATGAACAATGCCGCGATCAGCACCGCCGAGGGCGCAGAGCCGGGAATGCCCAGCGTGATCGCCGGGATCAGCGAACCGGGGACCACGGCGCTATTGCCGGTTTCGGCCGCGATCAGCCCCTCATGCGAGCCTTTGCCAAACTGGTCGCGCTCTTTGGAGCTGCGTTTCGCCGCCGCATAAGAGGCCCATGCGCCGATATCTTCGCCGACACCGGGGATGATACCGACCAAGGTGCCCAAGATGCCGGAGCGAATGATCGTCACCCGATATTTGATCAGGTCGACCAGTCTGGGGATAGAGCGGCTGCGTTTTTTGGCCGGGGTGACGACGTTGCCGTCATTGCCCGCCATGGCCGTGAGCACTTCGGCAAAGCCAAACACGCCGACCATGGCCGGGATAAGCCCGATGCCACCGTTCAAATCGCGCATTCCCATATTAAACCGCACCACAGCGTGGATACCCTCGGAGCCGATCATAGCAATGCCGAGGCCCAACAATCCGGCAATGTAGCCCTTGAGCGGGTTACCATCTGCCGTCAGTTGGCCTGAGATGACGATACCAAACACGGCCAGCCAAAAGAACTCGAACGAGCCGAACTTTAGGGCTGCGGCGGCAAGCGGCGGGGCCAGCAGCACCAACAAGATAATGCCGAGGATCGTGCCGAGCGCCGAGCCGACCGTGGCCAGCCCCATGGCGTAGGCCGCCTCGCCGCGTTTGGCTAAGGGGTAGCCGTCAAGCGCTGTGGCCGCACTGGCCGGTGTGCCGGGAATGTTAAGCAATATGGCGCTGCGCGAACCGCCATAGATAGCGCCGACATACATGCAGATGAGTACGAGGATCGCAGCGTCGCGGTCGAGCGAATAGGTCAGGCTGGTCAGCAGGGCAACGCCCATTGTCGCCGTTAGCCCCGGCAAGGAGCCGACAAATATGCCAAGGGTGGTGGCCCAGAGCACGTGAAACAACATCATCGGTGTCGTCATCAGCGCAAACGCGGTGGCGAGGCTTTGAATGGTTTCCATCAGGGCAACCGCACCAAGAACGCATAGCGAAACAGCGCCGAGATTAGGCCCGAGAAGACCAAGCCCATGACCACAGCCGCTAGCAGCTTTTGCCCGCGTTGGCGGGGCGAATGTGCTTTGTCATAGGTGAAACGGGCGGCAAAGGCGGTGATGAACACGAATGTGGCGATATAGAAAGGCAGCTTGCCGACCAACAGGATGGCGAAGGCGCCGCACAAAGCGGCTGCCCATAACAGGTTGCTTATATTGCCAAAATCTATGGCGCCGCTGGGGTCGTCTTTGGCTGATGTCACATATAGCAAGCCGCCGCAAAGCGTGATCAGCACGCCAAGCACCATGGGCAAAAGGCCGGGTATGCTGCCCGGATGAATATTGCGCACTTCGAGCCGGTCCATGACATAGCCACCCCAGAGCATGGCCAGCCCTAAGGCTATCAGCACAAAAGCCATCGCCTTATCGGCGCTTTTCATTGGTATCATCGCGGGTTCCTTCGCGGGATATTCCGCAGCCCTAAGGCTACGGAACTTAGCACTTTATTCGCAACTAATACCGATCTCAGATGGATCGATCACAGCTTCGCCACGTGTCACACGCGCACAAGCTTCGGCGATAACAACTGGCATTGCGCGGGCAATCGCCTCAGCACCGTAGCTTGGCGCAAAGACAGCACCACGTGCAGAAGCATATTCCTGCAACTCAGGCGAGTTCATGATCCGGCTTTCCCAGATGGCATCAATACGGTCATAGACCTCTTGCGGCGCACCGGCGGGGATGAACACACCAAAGTAATCAGGGGCGATGACCATGTTTGGCAGCCAGTCGGTGATCGGCGGCACGGGGGCCAGACCTTCAACAACAAGCGGCGTGTCGGACAACACGGCTAAGGGACGCAGCGCGCCTGCCTTGGCCATTTCTGTCTGCTCAACGGCGAGCTGGGTTGTGGCGACGACTTCGCCAGAAACAGCTGCAATAACAGCGGGGTTGCCGCCATCATAGGCCACCATGCGTGCGCCAAACTCACCGCCAGCCGCTTCGCGGATCGCCGCAAGCGCCATCCCGCCAGATGAGTTGATGCCTGCTGTGCCAACGATCACGTCATCGCCGCGCATAGCCTCTAGCAATTGGCCAAAGTCTTGATACGGCGATCCGGGGTTAACGCTGACCATGGGCGCATTGGCCACGTGCAAGTAGACGGCGTAATCTTCGATGGAGGTGTTCTCCATCAGGCCGGTTATCGCATAGGTCGCGTTATTGGCGATCGCGTTTGCGGTCCAAGTATAGCCGTCGCGCGGGGCCTCAAGAGCGGCAATTGTGCCGATTGAGCCAGAAGCGCCGGGTTGGTTGATGACCACAACCGCCACGCCCAGCTCTTCGGCCAAGATCGGCGCGATAACGCGGGTCACTTGGTCAGTCGAGCCACCGGCGGACCACGGCACAATAATGTTGATCGGGTGGTCAGGCTGCCACTCAGCAGCGGCGGTTGTTGCGGCAAATACCGCCCCCGCCAAAATCGTTGTTCGGACTAGGTTCTTATACATCCTCAGGTTCCTCCCATTTATTACCTACTAGTCGGTAGCTTATGTTAGGCAGCGAATTTCCATGCGTCAAGTTTGTTGCGCATTAACCGGGTGGCGCCGCTATGGCGACGGCACCCAGCCGTTATAAATGGCCGATGATGTGCCGAGTGGCAGGGACACCACCTCACTATTGCGGCTTGATTGATAGATCGCAGAGATCAGCTCTATCGAATGACGGGCATCTTGCATATTAGGCGGATTGGCCCCCGATCTGCCGGTAAGCGCGCCGTAAATTTCGCCATAAAGCCCGGAAAACCGCAACTTGCCCTCGGGCACAGTCGCCACTGCCGCATCAATCTCTTGCTGTTTATTCGGGTCCGTGGCGGTGAAAGTCCAACTGCCATCGCCAATAGAATAAGGCAAAACATCGCTTTGCGCCGTGACATGCTCAAAACATAACCGCAGGCGCGAGCTGTCATTGGCAGCCCCCAGCGTGATCGATGATGTCACCAATGCACCGCTTTGCATTTTGAGCGAGATCGCCCCGCAATCATCGGTTTCAATATCATTGACCCGTGTGTCAAGAAACGCCGCAACTTGGGCTACCGGGCCCAAAGCACAGCAGACCAGATTGTGAATATGGATGGCATGGCCGACAATCGCGCCGCCGCGCTCACTGGCCCAAGTGCCGCGCCATGGCACGGCATAATAGGCATCGCCACGCTGCCAATGGGTCTCTAGCGCCGCAGTATATGGTTTGCCAACCATGTCTTGCTCGATCAGATGCAACAGTTTCTGATAGCCGTGGCCGTAACGGTATTGAAAGACCGGAAACACCTGTTTGCCGCGCTGCTCGGCCAGCGCCACCACCGCGTCGGCCTCGGCCAATGAGGTGGTAAAAGGCTTTTCACAGACCACATTTTTGTCGGCCCGCAAAGCGTCCATCATCACCGGATAGTGCAGATGCGGCGGCAGACAATTGCAGACCAGATCAATATCTGGGTTGCGTAACACGGCGGCAATATCAGTGGTGATTTCGCAGTTTTCAATGCTGCCACGGGCCTTATCCGCACGCTCAAGATCGAGGTCGCAAATCATGGCAACGTTAAACTTGTCAGGATGGGCCAAGAACCCTTCAATATGAGAGCCGCCAATACCGGCGCCAATCACGGCAACATTAATGTGCGTCACATTAGCCTCTTTGTGTTTTGGAGTTACTTCAAGCCACTCATGGCAATGCCACGAATGATCAGTTTTTGGAAAATGACGAAGAATAGGATGACCGGCACCAGCGACAAGATCGACATAGCAAACATCTGTCCATAAGCCGATTGGCTTTCTTGGTCAACGAAGAGTCGCAAGGCCAAGGGTACTGTGTAAGATTCGAGGTCATTGAGGTAGATAAGCGGTGCGAGGAAATCTTCCCAGACCCAGATGAAGGAAAAAATCGCGGCCGTGGCCATAGCAGGCAGCGACAATGGCACGATGATCGCCCAGTAGATCTTATAGGGGCTACAGCCATCAATGCTCGCCGCTTCATCAAGCTCGATCGGCAATTGGCGGAAGAATTGAACCATTAGGAAAATAAAGAACGCATCTGTGGCTAGGAACCGTGGCACGACCAAGGGTAGGTAAGTGTCCACCCAGCCGAGTTTCAGGAACATCACATATTGCGGGATAAGAACGACGTGATACGGGATCATTAAAGTCATCATCATCAGCGAGAAGAAAAACTTGCGGCCCGTGAATTCCAGCCGAGCAAAGGCATAGGCGGCAAAGGAACAGGAGATCAGGTTCCCAAGCACCGAAAGCCCGGTGACGAGGAATGAGTTCATGTAGAAACGGCTGAAACTAACGCGCAGCCCAACCCAACCGTCGCTGTAATTGCTCCACTTAAACTCAGATGGCCAAATGGAAAGATTACCAAAAATCTCATTATCGGGTTTGAGCGACGCGGCCAGCATCCACAGCAAGGGATAGATCATGATGAAGGCAAAGAATGCCAGGAACAGATGCTTAAGCAACTGCGCCCGCCGCTTGCGTTTTTTACGCTCTGCTTTCAGTCTCTTAGAGACTTCAGCGACATCAAATCCGGGTTCAACAATAATATCTGACATGATCAATCCCTCTCATTCTCATAGTAGACCCAGTATTTTGAGGTGAAGAAAGAGATGGCGGTAAAGATACTGATGATAACCAGCAAGACCCAGGCAAGCGCCGAGGCATAGCCCATTCTGAAGAATTTAAATGCCTCATTGAACAGGTAGATGGTGAAGAACAGCAGCGAGTCCGCCGGCGCGCCATTACCGTTTGAGATGATAAAGGCGCTGGAGAGGGTTTTGAACGACTCGATTGTTTGCAAGATCAGGTTGAAGAACACGACAGGTGCCAGAAGTGGCAATGTTATTGCAAAGAACTGGCGTTTCTTTGAGGCGCCATCTATCTCGGCCGCTTCATAATACTCAGATGATATCCCGCGCAAACCGGCCAAAAAGATCAACATTGGTGAGCCAAATTGCCACATAGCCAATATGACCAACGTGTAAAGCGATGTTTTCGGATTCGCGATCCAGTTTGGTCCTTCAATCCCAAAGTAGAGCAATATGGTGTTAACCACGCCGCTATGGTCAAAAATATTGCGCCACAAGATTGCAATGGCAATAGAAGCGCCAAGCAAAGAGGGCAGGTAGTATATTGCGCGGTAAATGCCAATATTGCGAATGCCTTTGTCGAGCACCATCGCGATCATCAAAGCAAACACCAGTTTCGCCGGTACGGAGAGCACCACGTAAGTCAGTGTCACTTGGAGAGATTTTACAAACCTCGCGTCGCGGGTGAATAGATATTCATATTGTGCCAGCCCAACCCATCTTGGGTCGCTGACCATGTCATATTTTGTGAACGACAGAAAAAGAGAGACAAGGATCGGCCCCAAGGCGAGGCAGAAGAAGCCAATCAGCCAAGGCAAAAGGAAAACATATGCCGGTCTGTTTTTAGAGTTAAATGCTGATTTTTTCATCGTGCCTGCTTCGCGTTAAACGATTGTGGCTCTGCCAAGCGCGTGCCCGGCAGAGCCAATTTTATACGCTTATTGCGCGCGGAACAGAATGTTTTCTGCTTCGGTGATATAGGCATTTGCCCCATCTTCGATGGAAACATTGCCCAGAACAACGTTCGTCGCAATCCGCTCAAACGCATCTTGAACTTCGCCCGCACCTTTTGGTGGTGGCTCAGGCAGCTCGCCAACATGGTCTTGAATGGCGGTAAAGTAATCCACCGAAACCTTCTCAGCAGGCGAGAAGTTTGGCTCCAGAGCCGCACGAACCGTTGGCGAGGCAGGAATGCCGCGCTCAAGACCCAAGATCGCAGTGGCCGCGGGGTCGTTGACCCAATCGTTCATATAGGTCGTTGCCAGCTCGGGATTAACCGAGTCGCGTGTCAGCGCCATAAACATGGACGGCTTGATAAACTGCCCAGCTTCGCCACCGACTTTATGCGCGTGCATTGCCGCGCCAACAATGTCTTGCGACAGCGACTGTACGCCAACAATCTGGTTGGACCACATGTAGGACATCGCGGTTTTCTGCGTGACAAGCCCGGCATCCGCCATGCTCGAGCCAAGCAGGCCAACGGTGACATCAGCCGATGGGCAAGCGCCCGAATCGCGCATTTCTTTCCAGAATTCCCAGAACGAGATCAGATCTTCGGCCGTGCCGTTGACTTGGTCGCCATTATAGAAGTTGCGGCCATTTTGGCGTGACCATAGTTCCCAGCTTACGGCCTGAAGCGATACGTCATCTGTACCGAACACACCGTCTGGTGTTGATGCCGAAATCGCTTTGCCGACGCGCATCAGATCATCATGGGTCCAGTTGATCGGGTCAAACTCGGCATCTGCGCCAGCTTCTTCAACCATGCGGGTGTTGAAGATACAGACCTGCGAGTTGGAGCCAATGTTCAGCGCATATAGCTTGCCGTCTACCATGCCGCCTGCAAGGGCGCTGGCGTCAAAGTCATCAAGATGCAGCGTGCTGCCAAAATAGTCATCCAGCGGCAACAGCGCGCCACGGCGGACATATTCGAACAAATAGCGGTAATCCATCTGCACCAGATCGGCCATGTTGCCGCCAGCGGTTTGAGTTGCCATCTTGGTCCAGTAATCGCCCCAGCCAACAGTTTCGCCAACAACTTCGGCGCCGCTATGATTGGCTTCAAACAGATCAATAACATTAAATGTGCGCTCATCGCGCGAAGGGTTGCCCCACCAGAAATGGCGGATGCGCATTTCTTGTGCAAAAGCGGTTGTACCCATTAGCGAAGCGGCGGCAACAGAACCTGTTGTCGCAGCGGCAGTTTTCATAAAACTCCGACGGTTAATTTTTGTCACTTTATTCCTCCCAGAATAATTTGTTGGCTTATCTCTGTATTTTTTTCCAGCCTGCGGTCAGGCTAGGTTGAACACTCAAAAAATGTCAACTGTTTCCAGATCGCTTTGCGGCGCAATAATGTTTTGAACTGGCGCAGAGATGGCGCAGCGGCCTGCACCTGCTAAGAAATGTGAGAATTTTACACAGAGAAATTATTTCCAACCAATAGCCAAAAAATATGGCATGACCTCGGGTCGCTCAATTTACCGAATCAAACATAGACGATAGTTATTCGCTCGACATATCTCCAATAGGTTTTGTTCTACTTTATATAATTGTCCAACATATCTGCCAATCCTAATAGGGAACGGCGCGGAAATCCTTGCCTATTTTGATGGCGACGACACTGGCTATCGGTCCAAAAATATCGGCCCATGATACGCTGAAAATGGTGCCTTTGTTGCGGCTGCGCGGGACGACAGCAGGCGACAAGTAACCCGGCACAAGAGCGGCTCATTTGCACTGGCATATTGATGCTCTGGTCAGCCCGGGTGGGCGGTTGGCTGCCTATGAAATTGAGGCGTTTAACACCGACAATATTTTCGTCGGTGGGGCGCTCGTCTATTTGCACAGCTTAACGCCAGCGTCGCGGTATCCTGCTAGCGGCGCCGCTCCAAATCCACCCCAAAATCTCGACCAGCATTTACTGGCGCAAGCTGCGTCAATTTTATAAGATCCGGTTTGGCGGCTAGTATTTGGGGGCGCCTCTTCAAGTCGAAGCGCTGCAGTTTCTTGGCGTTGATAGCGGTCTAAGAGATGCGACGAGCCAAATGCTCAGCCCCATAACATTTACCTATGACGTATTGGTCCAGAGCGACGATGAGGTCCGCATGCCGGGGTGGGCCAGGGGGCTGTCTGCGGCGCAGTGGACTCCTACGCTTAGGTGGCTGCCAATGGCCTGAATTTATCGCTCGACCTCTTGGCTCCTTTGGCTGCAAGCAATGTTGTCGCGCTTCAAAGCGCAACGCCCGAAAGCCACCGTCGAGCCTTATGGCAGATGGCCGCAAGTCATCGGCAGGCCCGTCTTAATCCGCGACCATGCTGAAAGTCCGGTGACGGTGCCGCTGGGCTACTTTATACTCAAATCCATGCGGCCCGGGCTGCCGTATCGCTCGGGGCGTAGAGCAACGGTGACGCTGGTCGCGCAGCGCTGGCGGACAGAGCCAAGAAGCAATGATAGCGCTGCGCTGATTAGCCAAGAGGCTGTGCTTAGTGGGTTTGAAGGCTAGGCGCGCGGCGGCATCGCCGTCCATTATGTGTTCGAGACATTCATGGATGGCGATGCCAAAGCCTCTGTCAATTAATGATGCACAAGGGCGCGTTTCTGCGGCTGCACAGCACCTAGTAGATGTCAGACAGAACGGCATTAACCTGCCGCGCTTCAGCGCCAGAACACGGGTTCTTGGTGCCGTCCAAAAGGTATGAAACCACCCGCTCAATAAAGGGCTGATGCATATGTTCTGGGTCGGCGATCTCGATCAGCTCATTGCGGCCATCTGCCCTGCGCAAGCGCAGCGGTGAGTGGGCGAAGAAGCTCATGCTGATCGATCCTTTGTCGCCCAAAACTGTGACTTCTTCACGGTCTTGCCCCAGCGCATATGCGCATGTTGCAACTGTCGCAACCTCGCCAAAAAGTCCGGTGAAGGCGACAAAATCCTCGGCGGCATAGCCCTCGGCCTGCCGGGCAGTTATGCCGCGGATCCTGCTAGGTTTACCAAAGGTGTAGCCCAGCCAATCTATAGTATGTGACTGTGTATCAAAGAAAATACCACCGCCAGACAGTGTCGGATTTACGCGCCAATCATCCTGAGGTCGCGCCGTATGTGCCCTGTAATCGGTGATCTGGACCAGCCTTGGCTGACCAACAGCGCCACCGGCGATCAGCGACCGCATCTTCTCAAAGCGCGGCAAGGCCCGGCGATAATAGGCGATGATCAGTGGCTGTTCAGCGGCCGCTGCATCTGCGATCATCTGGTCGCATTCGGC
>JAESRD010000367.1 GCA_016764835.1 Paracoccaceae bacterium
ACATGCGGATAATTGCGCACAAGCCCGCCGCCCTTGCCCAAACAAAGGCCATCTTTGTAGTTAACGGTCGAATATTCGACCGCGACCGTTACATCGCCCTCAGGCAGCTGATTGATGTCGATCTGCCGAATGGCAGCATGGGTCTTACCGTTTTCATCTTTGTCGACGATCATCGCATTAAACATGAATTATTCACCTCTGAATTGGTGTCATTATTTACTTTGCCCGACAAATACTGCCGCAGCAGCACCCCCAGCACAGCGCACATCTTGTAACGCCCGGATAAAAATGACGCCAAATAAAAGCCAATTTGACCGCCGCATTACCACAGGACCGGCGCAAAACGGTTAACCGCCTGCCGTTTGGGTAATGATAGTTGAGCCGCCAGCGGCGTGCAATGTGGCGTGCAATATTCTGCGCCTCTAGGCCGCAGGCGTCATCGCCCTTGCCACAAATTCCAAACCTGAATAGTCTTCGCCGGTTCGCCTTGCAATTTAGTCCAAAACGATGCGGGGCAAGTTGAGCCACATCACGGAGCCGAAATATGAAAACCACAGCTATTCTCGCGGCGGCAAGCACCGCGGCCCTCTCAATTGCGCTTGGCTCTGTAGCCACAGCCCAAGATAGCGAGCTATTGGTGCTCGACTATCCCGGCTTTGAGAACGCCGAATTTCACCCAGGCTATATTGCCACCCATGGCGCTGCCCCGACATTCTCGTTCTTTTCCGATGAAGAAGAAGCCTTCCAGAAGGTTCGCTCCGGGTTTCAGTCTGATGTGACCGAAATCTGCGCCGGATCCGTGACCAAGTGGATTGATAGCGGCATTATCGAGCCGTGGGATGTGTCGCGTGTGCCAGAATATGCCAATCTCGACAGCAACCTCACCGGCGAGAGCATCAGCGCTGACGGCAATTCTGTCTATTTCGTGCCGCATAATTTTGGCTCAACCGCCATTGCCTATAACCCCGACGAAGTCCCCGCCGAAGATGTGGCCTCGCTGGCCGTGTTTACCAACCCCGCCTATGCTGGCCGCATGACCATGCCCGACAATGTTGATGACGCTTTCGCGCTGGCCTATCTGGCCACTGGCGTGACCGACTGGGCCGGTGTTACCGACGCGCAGTTTGACGCCGCCGTGGCCTTCCTTCGTGCCGCCCACCCACAAATGCGCACCTATTGGGCTGACCCGGCAGAGCTATCGCAGCTGATGGCCACCGGCGAGATCTTGGTCTCATGGGCCTGGAACGAGACCTTCCCAACCATGGTCGAAGAAGGCCGCCCAATCGCGTTTCAACGCGAACCGGTTGAAGGCTCGTCGCTCTGGCTGTGTGGCTATGTCAACATGACAGATGGCCAAGGCTCCGAAGACAAGGCTTACGACTTCCTCAACGCGATCCTCGATCCAGCGGTGACAGTGCCCTTGCTCGACAGCGGCTTTGGCCATGCTAATGCAGCGTCAATGGCAATGATCGACGACGAGACCCTGACAGCTGCCGGTATTGGCCCGGTTAGCGGGCCTATTTTGGCACAGTTGCCGATCTCAAACGCGCAGCGCGAGCGTCATGCGGAAATGTTTGAAATGATCAAAGCTGGTTTCTAATCAGCCGGTCACAAAGCGGATGGGCAGCCAATTTCGGCTGCCCATTTGCGTTTACTGGTTCCAGTCAAAAGTAATACTGTCGCCGTAGCTGCCCCAGTCATTGCTGGTGATCCCATTTGATTCTGTGCCGAGATAGCTCTCAAGCCCGGCAATGCGCAAAACGGTAATGACCCCGCCCGCTTCGCCGATATAGCCGGCAAACCGCGCCGCGGTGCACAGGTCGCTATCGGCCGTAAACGGATCAGCACCCCAGATGCCGCCACTCTCCGCCCCGGTGCAAGAGCAGGTCACCCCGTCGCTGGCCGATGGCAGACCAGCGCAAGCGGCAACCCCGGTATCGACCTGCGCCACAGAGCGCGGGCCTTTGGGGTTAAAGCCAAAGCTATTGCCGTAAGCACCCCAGCCGCGGCTGGTGACACCGTTAGCCTCAGAGCCGACAAAGCCCTCTTGTGCGCCCGCAGCCAGCGCCAGAACAGCACCGCCGCTCGTGCTAATCACCCCGGCATGTAGGGCCGCTGCGCAAATATTGCTATCGCCGGTAAAGGGTCCAGAGCCCCAGACAGAGCCCGCGCCGTCGCCGGTGGGGCAAAGACAAGCATAGACACTTTCGCCAGTTGGATAAGCTTCGCAATTTGGCAAAGCAGATTGCGCCGCTGCCCCTTGGGCTAATAATAGCCCGCCGACTGTGGCGGCGGCTCTAACAATTGTTACCATTTTTCTCTCCTAAGGCGCAGCGCAATATCACTGCGCGCTGATTTGGGTGCTAATACGTTGCAAGGCCCAGCATAGCTGTCAGGCGCTATTCGTCAAAACCTGACTTTTGCGCACCACCTTGGCCAAACGGCCAACAGCCGAACAAGCCTGTTGCCGAAGGGGCGCTATCACCAACCGCATACCCGGTTTAAACCCGTAATGTGAGGCCCCCCGCGCAGGCTTATTGCCACCTCCGGCCCAGATAAACCCGGTCAAAAAGAACACCACCGCTACAGCGTAACCATTTGGATTTGGACAAAATTGGTGGAATAGCCAAAAATATTTGCACCATATTGCGCCAGCCAAGCCCGGTAGGGTTGCCAGCGGCCTGCCCAGCCCTTATCTATACTTTGTCCTTCGGGACTATGAACATAAACGCGCTCGTAATAAGCGGATCGGACCCGGGGGCGGTACCCGGCGGCTCCACCAATCACCCTTTATTAGGGGGCAATGGGGCCGAAATAGGATCGACGAACGTCTAAAGGGGTTAGCTTTGTTCCGGCGATATACCACCGTTATCGGTTCACTCTGTACAATTGCTAATAACAATCGTGCTCCGGCTATGGCTCTCGCTGCGTAAGCAGTGCGAGTTGCCGAAACTTAAGTCCTTTGGCTTAGCAGCTTAAGGCGGGGTTCGCAGGCACCTGGCAACAGAAGCCTGCACTTTACCACACAAGCACGGCCGATCTTTATAAATACGGCAAAACTGTACGAGCACGGCCAAGCCAAACGCTAGGGTCAGGACTCATAACCAGAATAACACGATAGAAGCCAGAATAATGGCTGAGAGGAAGAGC
>JAESRD010000368.1 GCA_016764835.1 Paracoccaceae bacterium
CCCCATTGGTCAGAGCCGCCCATTTGCAGCACACAGCCATGACGGCGGTTGATTTCCAAGAAATCATAGGCCTGCAAGATCATATAGTTGAACTCAAGAAAGCTCAGGCTCTGCTCGCGGTCGAGCCGCGACTTAACGCTCTCAAAGGCCAGCATGCGGTTGACGCTAAAATGCCGCCCGATATCACGCAGGAAATCGAGGTAGTTCAGCCCGCTCAGCCATTCGGCATTGTTGAGCATCAGCGCGTCAGTCTCGCCGTCGCCATAGTCAAGATAGCGGGCAAAAACCTTCTGCATGCCGCTGATATTGGCGTTGATTGCCGCATCATCAAGCAATGGCCGCTCATCAGAGCGAAAAGACGGGTCACCAACCTTGGTCGTGCCGCCGCCCATAAGTGTAATCGGCTTGCCGCCGCATTTTTGCAGCCAACGCAAAACCATAATGTTCATGAGATGGCCGACATGCAGCGAGGCCGCCGTGGCATCATAGCCAATATAGGCGGGAACAATGCCAGCGCTCAGCGCATCATCCAGGCCTTGATAGTCGGTGCAATCAGCCAGATAGCCGCGCTCCATCATTATGGAGATGAATTTTGATTTTGGATGGTAGGTCATAGCCTTGTCTCCGCTTGATTGCCGGGGCATCTATAGGCGGCTGACGGGACAAGGAAAAGCAAATGTTGAAGGGCGGGCCAATTGCGGTGCTAGGTGCGATGTCGGGGACATCGCTTGACGGGGTCGATGCGGCGGTGCTGATGACCGACGGCGTGGCTATATTTGGCTTTGGTCCAACCGGCTACCGGGCCTATTCAAAGAAAGAGCGCCGCAGCCTGCGCGCGGCTTTGGGCCAGTGGCAAGGGGCCAAAGTCAGGCGGGCCGAAAAGGCAGTGATGCGCGCCCACACTTTGTTGCTAAGCGAGTTTCAAGATATTGATATGGTTGGCTTTCACGGCCAAACTCTTGCCCATGACCCCGCCGGGCGCGGCACATTGCAAATCGGCGATGGCGCGGCTCTGGCCGAGGCGCTTGCCCTGCCAGTGGTCTGGGACTTTCGCAGCGCAGACGTGAAAATGGGCGGCGAGGGCGCGCCGCTGGCGCCGTTCTACCACCATGCGTTGGCCCGCTATCTCGGCCTGAAAAAACCAGTGGCTTTTTTGAACCTCGGCGGCGTTGGCAACCTAACATGGGTGGACCCAATACGCGCATTGCCTGAGGCCGAGGGCGCGTTGTTGGCCTTTGACACCGGCCCAGCCAATGCACCGCTCAACGATCTTATGCGAATGCGGCGCAAAAAAGACTATGACGAGGGCGGGGCTTTAGCGGCGCGGGGCACGGTTGATGACAGCATCATCAGCGCCTTTGCCGCGCATCAGTATTTCACCCGCATGCCGCCAAAATCACTCGACCGAGATGATTTCTCAGCGCTGCTAACCTCGGTGTCCGCCCTGTCTGACGCCGATGCCGCCGCCACGCTAACCGCCTGTGCGGCCGTCGCGGTCATGCGCGGGGTCGAGCATTGTCCGCGCCCGCCCAGCCAGATTATTGTCTGCGGTGGCGGGCGGCATAATAAGGTGATGATGCAGATGACCGCCGCCGGGCTCGATTGCCCTGTCGTGCCAGCCGAAGAACATGGGCTGGACGGTGACATGATAGAAGCGCAAGCCTTTGCTTTTTTGGCAGCGAGGGTTGCTGCCGGTCTGCCAACATCCTGCCCGAGCACGACCGGGGTCGCGGCGGCAATCGGCGGGGCAAATATTTCGCGGCCCCTCGGCTGACTGAAAATAGCTGACTGAAAATGGCTGCAAATTGAGGGGCGGTACTCTTGCTATTACCGCCCCGGTTCTTAAGATTTGTGTTGGTTTAGAAAGTGCCAGAAGCGCCGCCGCCGCCGCCACCTGCTTTCTCGTCATTATCAGCTGGCTTCTTCTTTGAGATCACAAAGGGTGTCGCCGCGATGTGGTTGCAAGATGGGCATGTCAGCCGAACCTCGCCTTCACCCTCACTTGTGACTGTCGCTTCTTTTAGTGTGTGACTGCTGCGGCTTAGCCCGGTTTTGCCACAGTTTTCGCAGGGTGTTTGCGCCAGCTTGGCTTTGCTGCGCCGTACCATCAGCGCAATGAGCGCCGCTGGAATGCCGATCAGCCCGGCAAGCCAAAGAAGGCCGCTCCCGCCGTCTTCATCGCTCGGCTCACTTGGCGTGCTCGCGGCGGCGGCTGGCGTTGTTGCTGCGGTTTGCGCACCGCCAGCGACGCGGGTGATCAGCGCATCGACACCATTGGTCAGGCCGCGTTGCCAATCGTCATCCCCAAAGGCCGGCAAAATAGTGTCTTCGATAATTTTCGCAGTCTCGGCTGTTTCGTCAGCGCCATAGTTTGTGCCCAGCTCAATACGCAATTCGCGATCGTCACGAAATACCATGAAAAGGATACCCTTTTCATTCATCTCCCACTCCTCCATTACCGCGCGCGCATAGACATCAAGGTCGTCGCCCGCCGTGTAATAGCCGGTTGAGATCAGCGTCAATATTGCAATATCGACGCCGGTTTCTTGCTCAAGTGCTGTGAGTTTTACAGCCAGCTCGGCCTCGGGCACTGCATCAAGCAGCTCGGCATCATCGGTGATCGGGGTTTCACCGCGGGCGGGGTATGTTTGGCTCAGGGCAGGCGTGGCAAGCAGGAAAATTGCGGCCAGAAATATGTAGAAGCGTGAAAGAAATTTTGGCATTTTAAGTCCTAGTTTGAATACATTTTTAGCATCTCATCTACGATATCTCCTGATATCGAATTGCCAAGTGGGGCAAAGCTGCCTTCCTGAAATATCGACTTGGCGGCATCGTTGATCACTTTATGGGTTAACCGGGCCAATGACGAGCCGAGCGACAGCCGGGCCGCGCCAATGGCGGCAAACTCGGCCAGATTGTGGCTGGCGAAGCGCCCGGCAACCAGCACATTGACCGGCACGGTTACGGCGGCAATCAGCCGGGCGGTCTCGGCAATATCTGGCAACATAGGCGCATAAAGACAGTCGGCGCCGGCGGCCTCAAAGGCCTGAAGGCGGCGGATGGATTCGTCGGTGTCATACGTGCCGATCATCGTGCCATCGGCCCGCGCGGTGAGGACGAAATCCTGGGGCAGTGCGCGGGCGGCGGCGGCGGCGGCCGCGATCCGCTCAACAGCAAGGTCGAAGCCGTAAGGCGCGTCACTGGGCAAAGCGGTATCTTCAATACAGATGCCAGCCAACCCGACTTCGGCAGCAAGACGCACGGTTTCAGCGCACGTGTCAGGATCATCGCCAAAGCCGTTTTCAAAGTCGCCCTGAACCGGCAGTTTAACCGCGCTGACAATGTCTTGCGCATGGCTGAGCGCCTCATCGCGGCTGATCGTGCCGCCATCTGGTCGGCCAAGGGTAAACGCTTGGGCGGCAGATGATGTGGCCAGCGCTTTAGCGCCTAGGGCAGCTAACATGCGAGCAGAACCAGCATCCCAAACATTGGCCATTACCAAGGGGAAAGATTTCACATGAAGAGAACGAAATATTTGTCCATTATCAATCATTTATCCATCTTTCTTAAAGTTATTAACAAAGTGAAAAATTCGCACCAATGCCGCTTCATATTCGGCGTCCGGCACCGTCATTGCCAGCCTGACATGGCCAGCTGCCGCCTTACCAAAGCTCTCAGCTGGCAGAACAGCGATATGCTCGTTTTCCAAGAGCTGCATGGCAAATGCGCTCGCACTTAGCCCGGTGGCGCGGATATCGAGCAGCGCATACATCGCGCCCTGAATAGCTGCGGCGCACTGCAGGCTCTGTTTGGCCAATAGCCGCTCAGTTATCAGCGCCCTGCGGCGGAACGGGGCCGAAACTTTCGCCTCAAAATCCGCCCCAAGACCAAGCGCGTAGATGCCCGCATCTTGAATATATCCGGCGACGCCAAAGCTGGAATGGGTGGCGAGGTTATGGACATGCTCAATCGCCTCAGCTGGCCCGGCGAGCCAACCAAGACGGCTGCCGGTCATCGCGTGGCTTTTGGAAAGCGAGCCGATTACCAGCGTGCGGGAGCGCAATTGGGGCAGGCTGCGCGGGCTAATATGCGCGCCTTGCCAGACCTGACTGTCATAGACCTCATCTGACAGCAGCCACAGGTCACGGGCCAGCACCACATCGGCGATCTCACCAATCGTTTGGCGGCTATAAACCGCGCCGGTCGGGTTGTTTGGCGTGTTGATCAGCAACGAAGTAGCGCCGCTGGCGGCGGCATCAATATCAGCGCCACGCGGTTGAAAACCGGCCTCGGCATGGGCCAAAACCGGGCAGGGCACCGCCCTTGCCGCGCGAATCACCCCCGGATAAGTTGTGTAATATGGGTCGATAAACAGCGCCCTGTCGCCGGGGTTGCAGACCAGTTGATGGGCGAAAAACAGCGCCATTTGCCCGCCCGCCGTGATGGCTACATTCTGCGGCCCGGTGGCCACGCCGGTCATCCGCTCTAGCCGCTCGGCCACGGCTTGGCGCATAGCCGGAACGCCGGCCACATCAGTATAGCCCGTATGCCCGGCCAGAGCCGAACGGTGCATGGCCTCAAGAATAACCGCCGCCGTGCCAGTATCATGTTCGCCAATGGTCAGGTCCGTCACCGGCTGCCCGGCGGCGATCATGGCCTGAGCTTTGTGATAAATGTCCCAGCCGTCGCTGCCTGTGCCGAGAATACCGGCAATATGATCTGAAAACTTCATAGCACCAAAGAGGCGCGCCGCGACCCTCAAGTCAACACGCCGCGCACCTAATCGCCGTGAACCCGCAAGAAACGCGGGCCTTTGCCCTCTGTGGCGGCGCTGTCGGCGGGGTTATAAAGCGCGCAACTTTCGAGCGACAGACAGCCACAGCCAATGCAGCCGTCGAGGTTTTCGCGTAGCTTTTGCAGGGCAACGATACGCGCATCAAGCACCGCGCCAAAGCCAATAGATATCCGGGCCCAGTCAGCTTTGCTCGGGGCTTTATGCTGCGGCAGATCGGCGAGGTGCCCGGCGATTGTACTGAGCGGAAAGCCCAGATTTTGCGCGATCATCACAAAGGACAGCCGCCTGATATCAGCCCGGCCATAGCGCCGATGCCCGCCCGCATTGCGCAATGGCGCGACAATCCCATGCGTCTCATAAAACCGGATCGCCGAGACGGCCAGCCCGGTCCGCGCCGCCAGATCACCAATAGAAAGCCCGCCTTTAAATTTTTTGCCCGCCATAAAAAACCTCTTGATCTCAAGTTAACTTGAGAAATTAGAACAGGTGTCAGACGCAATGCCAAGTGAAAGGAAATCTTATGGCACATCTTGAACATGTGAACGTGACAGTGGCAGATCCAAAGGCAACGGCAGCGGTGCTGATTGATCTGTTTGACTGGCATATCCGCTGGGAAGGCCCGTCAATGACCGAGGGCTATACTGTGCATGTCGGTGACAAGGATAGCTATGTTGCTCTCTTCGCCAAACCCGGTGCGCAAGCAGAACTTGAGCCGGGCGCCAGCTATGGCACCCGCGGCGGGCTCAATCATATCGGCATTGTTGTGGGCGATATCGACGAGGTTGAGCGCCGGGTAAAACGCGCCGGCTATACCCCGACCAACCACGGCGACTATGAGCCGGGGCGGCGCTTCTACTTTGATGAGGCAAACGGCGTCGAGATCGAAGTGATCAGTTACCCTTAACTGGCCGGAAGCGGCGGTAGCGCTGCCTGCGCCTTTTTGGTCAGCTTGGCGCGAATAATCCGGTATGAGCTGGCGATACGGTGGTGCACTTCCTCCGTATCGCTGCTGATCTGCAGGTTCAGCCATGAGCGGTGACAATAGGGGGCTTTGACGCCGACCCCGGCATCAATCAGCATCTGCGCTGTCTCAACACTATTTGTCTTTACCGATATCGACGCGGAGGCAGGCCCGTGAATGACGAAAACCTTGCCGCTGACCTTCCAAATATGGCTGTCAGCCCATTGAACAATCATATCAGTGCCGGGCAGGCTGGCGCAGTAGGCATCGACTTCATCACCTGTCATAGTGGTCTCGCTAACGTGTTGTGTGAAAGAAACATGATGAAAACTTATACTGCTCTGCTGCGCGGGATCAATGTCGGTGGCGGTAACAAAGTGCCAATGGCTGATTTGCGCAAGCTGGCCGAGGGGCTGGGCTGGCATGGGGTCAAAAGCTACATTGCCTCGGGTAACTTGGTTTTTGTCGCAGATGGCGCGCCGGAAGCGTTGGCCGAAACTCTGAGGGCGGCCATGACCGATCAGATGGGCATCGAGGTGCCTATTTTGGTTCTACCGGCCGCCGATATCCGCGCCGCTCTGGCCGCTTGCCCGTGGCCCGACGCCCAAGGCAATCGGGTTCATGTCAACTTTTTGTTTGGTGAGGCGGCGCTTGATGCGGCGCTCTACCAAGCGCTCAAAACCAGTGATAAAGAAATAATTATGCAGCCCGGCCGGGCCTGGATCCACACGCCAAACGGCTTTGGCGCCTCCAAACTGGCGATCAAGCTGAAAAAGGTTATCACCGGCTCTGACATGACCGCGCGCAACCTCAACACGCTGCGCAAACTGGCGGTAATGGTGGACGCAGGGCAATAGCCGTGCTAGGCGGGGATTATGAAGAGCATTTGCATAATTTGCTGCATTATTACCTGCTGACATCCGTCGCGGGCCGCTCTTTTATGTTTCACCAAACCTAAAGAATAGCCCGCGCGGTTAAGCCGCTTTGCGAGGGCGCTATGACGAATATCTACCTGTGGAACACCAAGACCAAGGCCAAAGAAGAGCTGACCCCGCTCGACCCAGCGGATGTGCGGCTCTATGTCTGTGGGCCCACGGTTTATGACCGCGCCCATCTTGGCAATGCCCGGCCGGTCATTGTCTTTGATCTGCTTTTTCGCCTGCTGCGCCATGTTTATGGCCCGGAACAAATCCGCTATGTGCGCAACTTTACCGATGTTGATGATCGGATAAACGCCACTGCCCGCCAGCGCCGCGACGCCGGGGCAAAAGGCACGCTCGAAGAACTGATCCGCGCGCGCTCTGATGAGACCATCGGCTGGTATCATGATGACATGGATGCGCTCGGGGCGCTGCGCCCAAACCAAGAGCCGCGCGCCACCGCGTTTATTGCTGAGATGGTCAAGATGATAGGCGATCTGGTTGAGGCCGGTCATGCATATGAGGCCGAGGGCCATGTGCTGTTCTCGGTGGCGTCTTACCCCGAATACGGCGCGCTATCTCGCCGCTCGGTCGAAGATATGATTGCCGGTGCCCGTGTCGAAGTCGCGCCCTATAAGCGCGAGCCAATGGATTTTGTGCTGTGGAAACCATCAACCGATGATCTGCCCGGCTGGGGCAGCCCCTGGGGCCGGGGCCGCCCCGGTTGGCATATTGAATGCTCGGCCATGAGCCATGCTCTGTTTGGCGACAGTTTCGACATCCATGGCGGCGGCATTGACCTGCAATTCCCACATCATGAAAACGAGATCGCCCAGAGCTGCTGTGCCTTCAAGGGCAGCGATTTCGCGACAATCTGGATGCATAATGAAATGCTGCTGGTCGAGGGCAAGAAGATGTCCAAAAGTCTGGGCAACTTCTTTACAGTGCGCGATCTGCTAGGGCAGGGCGTGCCCGGCGAAGTGATCCGGTTTGTGTTGCTGTCGACGCATTATTCCAAGCCAATGGACTGGACCGAAGCCCGCCGGGCCGAGGCCGAGACCAGCCTGCGCAAATGGCGCGGGCTCGCCAAAGGCGTAGAGGCAACCGGCGATGTTGACCAAGATGTCGTCGCCGCCCTCGCCGATGATCTTAACACTTCATTGGCCATCAAGCGGTTGCACGAGCTGGCTGCCAAAGTCGCCGAGGGCAAGAACTGCCACTTCGAGAAATCGGTCTTTGTCGCCTCGGCACAGATGCTCGGCCTGCTCACAGAAGAGCTGGGCGGCTGGGACGGCGCAAGCGATGACAACGCCGCCAAGATTGAGGCGCTGCTGGCCGCGCGGGTAACCGCCCGCAAAGCCCGCGACTTTGAGCGCGCCGATGCTATTCGCGCCGGGCTAGATGCGGCAGGCATTATCGTGATGGATAACCCTGACGGGGCCAATTGGGAGCTGGGCGCGGGTTTTGACGCAGGCCTGCTCAACCAAATAAAGTAAGGCCAAATAAAATAAGGCGCGAGCCAAGAGATAAAAGAGGCACGGACATGGAACGTTTATATCTTTTTGACACGACATTGCGCGACGGGGCCCAAACCCAAGGCGTGCAGTTTTCAACCGATGAGAAGCCGCGCATTGCCGCCGCCCTCGATGATCTTGGCATTGATTATGTTGAGGGCGGCTGGCCCGGTGCCAACCCGACAGACAGCGAGTTCTTTGAGCAAGTCCCCAAAATGCGGGCCACGCTCACTGCCTTTGGCATGACCAAGCGCTCTGGCCGCTCGGCGCAAAACGACGATGTTCTGGCCGCCGTGCTCAACGCCAACACTCCCGCCGTGTGTCTGGTCGGCAAGGCGCATGAGTTCCATGTCCGCGCCGCACTTGGCATCCCGCTTGATGAAAACATCGAAAACCTCGCCGCCTCATTTGCCCATATCGTCGCCAGCGGCCGCGAAGCCCTGTACGACGCCGAACACTTCTTCGACGGCTACAAATCAGACCCGGCCTATGCCCTATCTGCCCTGCGCGCCGCCTTCGGTGCAGGCACAAGATGGATCGTACTCTGCGACACCAATGGCGGCACGCTGCCGCCCGAAATCGGCCGGATCGTCACCGAGGTTATTGCCTCCGGCATCCCCGGCGACAGGCTGGCAATCCATTGTCATGACGATACCGGCAACGCGGTTGCAGGCTCGCTGGCGGCGGTTGATGCCGGTGTGCGCCAGATACAGGGCACGCTTAACGGGCTGGGTGAGCGCTGTGGCAATGCCAACCTGACCACGCTGATCCCGACCTTGCTGCTCAAAGAACCCTATGCCAGCAAATATAAGACCAATGTCAGCATGGAAGCACTGCGCGGCCTGCGCAAAACCAGCGCCGTGCTTGACGAGATCCTCAACCGTATGCCAGCCAAACAAGCGCCCTATATTGGCGCCTCGGCCTTTGCCCATAAGGCTGGCCTACATGCCAGCGCTATCGCCAAAGACCCGACCACATATGAGCATATTGAGCCGGGATTGGTCGGCAATGCCCGGATCATCCCGATGTCGGACCAAGCCGGGCAGTCAAACCTGCGCAAGCGGCTGACTGATGCGGGCTTGAGCGTCGAAAAGGGCAATCCGGCGCTGGCACGTATCCTCGACACGATCAAAGAACGCGAATCGCGCGGCTTCTCCTATGACACGGCGCAGGCCAGTTTTGAGCTGCTGGCCATGGCCGAGCTTGGCAAAGCGCCGCATTATTTTGAGGTCGAGCGCTACCGGGTTATTTCGGAGCGGCGGCGCAATGCGGCGGGCGCGATTGTTACCGTGTCTGAGGCCGTGGTCACCGTGCAAATTGACGGTGTCAAAACCACCAGTTTCTACGAAAATATCAACCCGCAGGGCCGCTCAGATGCCGGGCCGGTCAATGCGCTGAGCCATGCTCTAGCCAAAGATCTCGGTCGATATCAGAGCTATATCAAAGACATGCGACTAGTTGACTTCAAGGTCCGCATCACCGGCGGCGGCACCGAGGCGGTCACGCGGGTGATCATCGACAGCGAAGACGGGCAGGGGCTGCGTTGGTCAACCGTCGGTGTCAGCGCCAACATAGTTGATGCCTCGTTTGACGCGCTTATAGATGCAATAAACTGGAAGCTGGTCCATGATGGGGCCACGGCCTGAGGGGGCTTCAATGACGCTCAATGCCTGCGCCGCCATTGTTGAACGGTCTGATCCAGACCGGTTCTTGGCCACCATGTCTTGCCCACCAGTGGTGCGCGAAAAGCTGTTTCCTTTATTTGCCTATAATGCAGAGATCGCTCGCGCCCCGTGGGTGACCGGCGAGCCGATTATTGCGCAAATGCGGCTGCAATGGTGGCGTGATGCGGTCGATGAGGCCGGCATGGGCAAGCCCGCGCGGGCGCATGAAGTGGCCGCCCCGTTGCACGGGTTGATCCAACAGCACACTGGCCTGCCGCCGCTGCTAGACGCAATGGCCGAAGCGCGGCTGTGGGAAGTGCAGCCCGCGCCATTTGCCGATGCAGCAGCGCTTTGGGCGCATATTGATGCGGGCAGCGGCAATCTTGGCTGGGCCTGTGCTTTATGCTTTGCGGTGCCGCCTGAGCGCGAGCCTGTGGTGCGCGCAGCGGCGCTTGCCAGTGGTCTGGCGGCGTGGCTGATGGCCGTGCCAGCCTTGCGCGCCAAGGGCATGGAGCCTCTGCCGCCAAGCGTATCCGCGGATAAGCTTGCCCAAGACGGGCTGGCCCGTCTGCGCGAGGCAAAACGCGAAAACACCCGTGACATCACCCCCGTTTTGCGGCCATTTTGGCGGGCAGAAGCGCTGCTAAAACAGGTGGTCAAAACGCCAGAGGCAGTTGAAAACGGCGCGCTCGGCACTTCAGAATTCCGCCGCCGCGCCTCGCTTATTTATAAGTCAATGCGCGGCAGCTGGTAATCAGGCGGCTTTCGGCTTCATCCAAAGCCAGATCAGCGAGGCACCGGCCAGCGCCAGCAACGGCAACATGGCCAAGTTGACCGCGTTCCAGCCCTGCACAACATCGCCGCCAGAGCAGTTCATCAACCCGCCCGAGGCGAGGCTGGCAAGGGTGACAAAGCCAAACACGATCATGTCGTTTAGCCCCTGCACCCGGCCGCGCTCATGCGGCTCATGCGTGCCAGCGAGCATCGATGTTGCACCAATAAAGCCAAAGTTCCAGCCGATGCCCAACAGGACCAGCGCCAAGAAGAAGTTCTCCAGCTCAACCCCGGCAAGACCAACCATGCCAGCGCCAGCCAAGATAACCAGCCCGATAGAGACGATGATCTTCGCGCCAAAGCGGGCGACCAAATGGCCGGTAAAGAAGGACGGGATGAACATGGCCAACACGTGGGCCGAGACGATATCGGCGGCGGTGTTGCGGCTGAA
>JAESRD010000369.1 GCA_016764835.1 Paracoccaceae bacterium
GAAGGCGACGATCAGATCAAGGGTGGCATAGACAGTGACACGCTTATTGGCCTCGGGGGCCGCGATGAGCTCAATGGCGGCGGCGGGGCTGACACGCTTGAGGGCGGCGGCGGCGATGACAGGCTTGATGGCGGCGCTGGCAATGACATTATTGAGGGCGGCGCTGGCAATGACACGATCTTTGGCAATGGCGGCGAGAACTATCTCAACGGTGGCAAAGGCGATGATCTGATCACCGGCGGCGCCGATATTGACACGCTGGTCGGCCTTGGCGGCGCAGATACGCTGATCGGTGGCGGGGCTGCTGACATTCTTCAGGGCGGCGGCGGTAATGACCGTATTGAGGGCGGCGCTGGCAGCGACAATATGCAAGGCGGCACCGGGTTTGATACGCTCTACGGCGGCGCGGGGGCCGATAGCCTGCTCGGCTCTGACGGCTTCGATTTACTCTATGGCGGCAGCGACGATGACTATTTGACCGGGCAGGCAGGCAATGACACGCTTTATGGCGGCGCGGGCGATGATGAGATGGAGGGCGGCATCGGCTCTGACCAGCTAGAGGGTGGCGACGGCGCCGACCGGCTGGTGGCCCATGAGGGCCATGATACGCTTTATGGCGGCGGCGGCTTGGACACATTGGCCGGCAATGCCGGCAATGACGTGCTGTATGGCGGCGATGACAGAGACACGCTGAATGGCGGCATTGGCCGTGATATGCTGTTTGGCGGTGATGATCGCGACGAGCTTTTTGGCAATAGCGGCCCGGATGAGCTATATGGCGGCGCGGGCGATGACATGCTTTTTGGCAATCCGGGCAATGATAGGCTTGATGGCGGCGCGGGTAATGACACGCTCAAAGGCGGCAATGGCGCTGATGATTTTGTCTTTGCCATGGGCACAGATGTAATAACAGACTTCAATTTTGCTTCTGATCAGCTGCTGCTCGACGCTGATCTGTGGGGCAATGCCCCGATCACGCGCGCTCAGATTATTGATATGGCCAGCCAAACTCCGTTCGGGGTTTTGTTTGAGTTTGGTCTGGGCAACAGCCTGTTGCTCGAAGGGGCGGCCGAGGCACAGCTAGATGCGCTTACGGTCACTTGGTTCTAAGCCCGTTCGCGTCTCACATTGGCCCAAAACCGCCGCCTGCAAATGCAGCCATTTGCCACAAGTATCGCCCAGCTCAGCCGAGTTGGGGCGGTTGATTTCCCTGTAGATGGCATATTTCAGGCTGATTGCCCCGAATCTCGTGGCCGGGCTTGCTAAATTAGCTCTGCTCCGCTTTAGTTTGGGCAATTAGACCGAAAAGGTCATACCACCCCGGGGGGAAATAGCTTGGCGCAATCGACAAGTGAGACTGCATTCGTTGCCTTTGAACGCGTGCAAAAAAGTTATGATGGCGAGACGCTCGTTGTCAAAGACTTGAACCTTTCGATGCCTCGCGGCGAATTTCTGACCATGTTGGGCCCATCGGGTTCTGGTAAAACCACTTGCTTGATGATGCTGGCTGGTTTTGAGACCGCAACACATGGCGATATCCTGCTTGATGGCGTCTCAATCAATAATATCCCGCCGCATAAACGTGGCATTGGCATGGTGTTTCAGAACTATGCTTTGTTCCCGCATATGTCGGTGGCCGAGAACCTCGCCTTCCCACTCGAAGTGCGTAAGCTTGGCAAAGACGAGCGCGAAGCCAAGGTGATCCGGGCATTGGACATGGTGCAAATGGGCGAGTTTGGCGACCGTCGCCCATCGCAACTCTCAGGCGGGCAACAGCAGCGTGTGGCTCTGGCCCGCGCACTGGTATTTGAGCCTGAGCTGGTGCTGATGGATGAGCCGCTGGGCGCGCTGGACAAACAGCTGCGTGAACATATGCAGTTTGAGATCACGCGCTTGGCGCATGAGCTGGGCATTACGACCGTTTACGTGACCCATGACCAAACCGAAGCGCTGACCATGTCAGACCGGGTGGCTGTGTTTAACGATGGCCGCATTCAGCAACTGGCCCCGCCAGATAAGCTATATGAAGGCCCCGAGAACAGCTTTGTGGCGCAGTTTATTGGCGAGAATAATACGCTTCGCGGCGTCGTCCAAGAAATGAACGGCGACACCTGCAAGGTGCGTCTTGATGGCGGCGAAGTGATTGTGGCCAAGCCTGTCAATGTCAGCGCCGTTGGCGATGCGACCCAAGTTTCTATTCGGCCAGAGCGGGTTGAGATCGACCCGCGCCGACTGCAGGACGGTGCCTTTAAGCTGAAGGCTGAAGTTCTCGAATTCGTCTATATGGGCGATATTTTTCGCACGCGTCTGCGTGTGGCTGGCAACGAAGATTTCGTTATCAAAACCCGTAACGCGCCTGATCAGGTGCGGCTAACGCCGGGCGAGACAATCGAAATCGGTTGGTTGCCAGAAGATTGCCGCGCGCTCGACGCTTGAGCGGGCAGGATCAGCTGCGCCGCCCGGACGCATCTGCAAAGAAATTTCCGGGAAAGATTATCAGGGAGACAAAAATGAAAAAATTAACTGTTGCAACAATTCTGGCAGGCACGGCGCTTGGTGGCATGGCATTTGCAGATGCGCATGCTGAAATGGCCGATAGTCTGACACTCGTCAGCTGGGGCGGCGCCTATCAGTCCAGCCAGGTAAACGCTTACGCGACCCCTTATCTTGGCATGCATGATGACGTTAGCATCGTGTGGGACGAAAGCTCATCTGAGGCCGTAGCTAAGCTGCGCGCCATGAATGAAGCCGGCAACATCACATGGGATCTGGTCGACGCAGAAGCCGCCGACGCCATTCGTCTTTGCGACGAAGGTCTGGCCATGGAAATCGACCATGACATGATGTTGGCAATGGGCGACGACGGCTCATCTGCTTCTGATGACTTTGGCGACTCGATCATCTCCGATTGCTTCATCCCACAGATCGTTTTCTCGACGACTGTTGGCTACCGCACCGATCTGGTTGGCGACACACCGCCAACCGACATCTGCGCAATCTTTGATCTTGAGACATATCCTGGTCAGCGCGCGCTGAACCGTCGGCCATTGGCCAACATGGAATGGGCACTGCTTTGTGACGGCGTGCCAAAGGACGAAATCTATGACGTTCTAGCAACCGAAGCTGGCCAAGACCAAGCTTTCGCCATGCTCGACACGATCAAAGACCAGACTATCTGGTGGACAGCCGCCGCAGAAACACCACAGCTTCTGGCTGACGGTGAAGTCGTCATGGGCTCGACCTATAACGGACGTCTGTTTGCAGCCATCGCCGAGCAAGATCAGCCAATTGGCATGCTCTGGGACGCACAGATGATGGACTTTGACGGCTGGATCATTCCTGCTGGTCTGCCAGATGACCGTCTGGCTCGGGTGCTCGACTTTGTGAAATTTGCAACTGATACACAGCGTCTTGCTGATCAGGCTGCCTATATTTCCTACGGTCCTGCACGTGCATCATCCGCTCCACTGGTTGGCAACCACGCCACTCTGGGCATTGAGATGGGCCCACATATGCCGACTGACCCGGCAAACTCGCTCAACGTGTTCGTCACTCAGTATGACTTCTGGGCTGATTACCGCGATGATCTGGATGCTAAATTCCAAGCTTGGCTCTCTCAGTAAGTAGCTTTGGGCGCTAACGCCTGAGCCAGAGAAAATTCTGCGGCCCGCATTTGGGCCGCAGACCTTAATGAAGGACCGTACCGCTATGCCCAAAGGCTACATAATCGGCCATATCACTGTGACCAATCCTGAGGATTACGCCGAATATGTTCGGCTGGACACGCCGATTTTTGAGCGCTTTGGTGGCAACTTCTTGGTACGGGGCGGGGCGTCTGAGACGCTTGAAGGACAGTTTAAAGAACGCCATGTCGTGGTTGAGTTTCCTGATATTGAAGCCGCAAGAGCTTGCTATAATAGCGAAGAATATCAAGAGGTTCTGAAGATCAGACTGGCTAATGCATTGAGCGATATTTTGCTCGTGGAGGGGATCTGAATATGAGTATTACCTCTGCCCAAGCCGAGGACGGCCCAGTCCTTGCCGCCGATGGCAGGCCGCTTAAGCGCTCGCTGGCACGGGCCTTGCGCCGCCAAAAGATACGCGCCTTGCTGCTTATCGCACCTTTGCTTTTATTCGTTCTCCTGGCCTTCGTTCTCCCGATCGGCAATATGCTGTTTCGCTCGGTTGAGAACCAGATTGTCAGTGAGACTTTGCCGCGCACCGTTGCCGCCCTTGCCGAATGGGATGCCAATAGCGACGAGCCACCCGGCGAGGCAATTTTTGCCGAACTCTATACCGATCTCGCGATTGCCGTTGAATACAAGTCGCACACCCGGCTTGGCTCGCGGCTCAACTATGAGACAACCGGGATCAGCTCGCTGTTTCGCTCAACCGGGCGCAAAGTAAGCGGGTTTGACACCGATATTTACGGCGAACAACTCACTGTCATTGCCCCAGAGCTGGGTGACCCGGCGCAGTTTATGGCGCTGATGGGCGAACCCGCGGTAAGAGACGCGCTGCCGCTTGCCGCCGATGCATGGGATTCTTGGGCTGAGTTGACGGTAACCAAGAATGAGGATGATCCGGCGGTCGAAGATGTCGCCGATTTTGTCTACACCGCGCTTTACCGTGATCTGGCTGGCGGTGCTTCTGCTGCCGCACTGGCCGCAGGCTTTCCCGATATTGATGTCAGCGGGTTCGAGACAGTTTCAATTCGCGACCAGTTTGTAGATGCCAATGACAAATGGCTGAACCCACTAATTTGGCAAACAATTCAAACTTATAGCAGCGAATATACGGACGGCTACTATCTCAACGCTGTTGATATGATGAACGGGCCGGACGGTGAAGCCGAATGGCGGCCAGAGAACCAGCAGCTCTATATCACTCTGTTCCTGCGGACGATGTGGATGTCGCTGGCCATCACCTCGGCCTGCATTCTGCTCGGCTATCCGGTTGCTTGGCTTTTGGCCAATCTGCCTTCGCGCCAAGCGAACCTGCTGATGATCTTGGTTCTGCTGCCATTTTGGACATCGCTGCTGGTGCGCACATCGGCTTGGAAGGTTCTGTTGCAACAGCAAGGCGTGATCAATGATCTGCTGGTCTGGGCGCATATCGTTGCTGATGATAACCGGCTGGTGATGATCAATAA
>JAESRD010000370.1 GCA_016764835.1 Paracoccaceae bacterium
ATATCACCATGCGGGTGATAGTTGCCCATAACATCGCCAGCGATCTTGGCAGATTTACGAAAACCACCCGTGGGCGACAGCTTCAGCTCGCGCATGGCATAAAGAATACGCCGGTGCACCGGCTTTAGCCCGTCGCGCACATCGGGCAGCGCCCGGTTCACGATTGTCGACAGCGCATAGGCCAGATACCGGTCGCCCAGCGCGCGGCTTAGCGGCTCGACCGGGTTCATCTCATCTGTGTTATCTGGCTTGTCTTTATCCGACATATTGTGTCGATACACGCGGGGCGCGGCAGGGTCTAGCGGTTGCGCGCATGAAAGCCTGCATTTGCCAGCACCCTGCCCGCAGCCTCGATAAATCGCTGGGGTAATCTCATTCAATTTTCCCTGCAATTTTTGCCAGACTTTGCTATAAGTCTGTCCGTGGTGGTGGTGTGTGATTCTATAGGGGTGGGCTGGTGAAGTCGTTTATCTTTGTTTCTTTTGCGTTCTTGGGCGTGGCTTTTTATCAGCTGTCAGGCGGGGCCGACTTTGTGCCCGAACTGCGCCAAAACCCCGATTTGGCAGATGCCAGCACGGCTGATCTGCTCGAACAATCCGCGCCAGAACTGGTTGCCCGCGCCGCGCCCCCCGCGGCTGAAACTTTGGCCCCTCAAACGCTGGCCTCAGCCAGCTTGGCCAACACCATTACAGCACCTCATGCGCCCCAAGAGCAGGCCATTTTGGCCAGTCTTGCAACGCCGTTTGAAGAGACCGTCCAAGAAGCCGAAGTTGAATTGGCAAGCCTTGCCATACCGCTGACGCCCGCAGCTGACCTGCGCGAAGTGGCTGGCAACCGGGTGAACATGCGCACAGGCCCCAGCACAGATTACGCCGTCATCGAGACCCTCGTGCGCGGCACCCTGTTGCAAGTGCTTGAGACCGACGCAAATGGCTGGGCGCATATTCGTATGGAGCAAAGCGGCGTCGAGGGCTGGATGGCGGAACGGCTGCTCAGCCCGGTTAACGGCTAAGCTCAAACCATTGCGGCGCGCTGACTTGACCCCCGCGCCGCGCCAGCGCAAAACTGCGCCATGACAAAACCCCGTTTCATCCTGATCACCGGCTGCTCATCCGGCATCGGCTATGACGCCGCCCACGGCCTGCGCGCCCGCGGCTGGACCGTATTCGCCTCTTGCCGCCAAGAGGCCGATTGCGCCCGGCTACGCGCCGAAGGTTTCGAGAGCCCGCTGCTCGACTATACAGACCCGCAGAGCATCAAATCGGCCCTAGCCCAGGTGTTGGCCAGCTCTGGCGGCCAGCTCGATGCATTGTTCAATAACGGCGCATATGCCCTGCCCGGCGCGGTAGAAGACCTGCCGCCGGACGCTTTGCGCGCCATCTTCGAGACCAATGTTATCGGCTGGCATGATCTGACCCGCCAAGTCATCCCCACCATGCGCGCCCAAGGCGCGGGCCGTATTGTACAATGCTCGTCAGTCCTTGGCCTCGCCCCGTTCCCGTGGCGCGGCGCTTATGTTGCCAGCAAATATGCGCTTGAGGGCCTGACTGACGTGCTGCGCCTAGAAATGCACGGCACCGGTATATCCGTCAGCCTGATCGAGCCCGGCCCCGTCACCTCAAAAATCCGCGAAAACGCGGCTGTGCAATTTGAGCGCTGGATCGACTGGCAGAACTCAGCCCGCGCCGATGAATACGCAGCCCTGCGCAAACGGCTCTACGAAGATAGCGGCCCAGATAAGTTCGAGCTGCCCGCCAGCGCCGTCACCGCCAAACTGATCCATGCCATTGAGGCACCCCGCCCCAAAGCCCGCTATTTTGTAACTGTACCAACCTACCTGTCCGAGATCCTGCGCCGTCTGCTGCCCACATCTTTGCGCGATGCGATCCTGCGCCGCGGCTAAGCCCTTTCCATTTGGCGCTGTTCTTATGCCTCTGGGCTGTTAAACCGGGAGCCAACAGCAAAAGGATAATATGGTGTTCCAAGACCCGCTATTCGCGCTTGTCGTCCTTGCCGTGTTCATCGTTCTGGGCGTTCTTGTCTTTGGCCTAGGTACCTTTGGCAAAGGTGGCGAGTTCAACCGGAAATACGGCAACAAGATCATGCGTTATCGCATTGGCGCGCAGTTTGTCGCCGTCGCGCTGATCATGCTCTATGTCTGGCTCAAAAAGGGCGGCTGATGGTTACGCTAAACAAGATTTATACCCGCACCGGTGATGGTGGCGACACCGCCCTTGGCAATGGCACCCGTGTGCCAAAGGCCAGCCTGCGCGTCGCCACTTACGGCACGGTTGATGAGACCAATGCCACCGTCGGCATGGCCCGCCTGCACGCGACCGGCGAGCAAGACGCTGCCCTCGCCCGGATACAGAACGACCTGTTCGATTTGGGCGCAGACCTCTGCCGCCCAGACCCGGAGCATGACGCCGATGCGGGCTACCCGGTTTTGCGCATGACCAACGCCCAAGTGCTGCGCCTAGAGGCCGAGATTGACGCAATGACAGCCCAGCTGAATCCACTGCGCAGCTTCGTGCTGCCGGGCGGCTCAGCGCTCTCGGCGCATTTGCATATCTGCCGCACCGTCAGCCGCCGGGCTGAGCGCATGGCCGCAGAGCTGGCCCAAACCGAGCAAGTGACACTTGCGGCGCTGCACTATCTCAACCGGCTGTCAGACTGGTTCTTCACCTCGGCCCGCATGGCCAATGATGGCGGCAAATCAGACGTGCTCTGGGTGCCCGGCGCAAACACATAAGTTATTTGCGCATTTCGCGACGGAAACCGCGGACCGCAGCGTTCAACCTCAAAATGATCATATAGCCCGGAGCCATTATGACAAAGTTGTTGAGCCGCCTGTCGCCTTATTTGCTATGGCTAATCCTGTCCCTACCCGCTTTGGGCATATTCATCGAAGCGTTTGGTGCCGAGAACAGCCGCATTTTCCACCGTCTGTTGCACCCGACAGGCGAATTCTCAGCCCGGTTCTTGATTATCAGCCTGATGGCCACACCTTTGGCCATGCTGCTGCGCGGTTGGCGCGGCCCGCGCTGGCTGGTGCGCAACCGGCGCTACTTTGGCATCGCCGCCTTTGGCTATGCGCTGCTGCACACTGTGTTTTACCTGATGAGCACCAGCATGAGCCGGATCATCTCCGACCTGCCGGATTTCTACATCTGGACAGGCTGGGTCGCGTTTATCATCTTCCTGCCGCTGGCCGCCACTAGCTTTGACGCGGCGGTAAAACGGCTCGGCACAAAGTGGAAAGCCCTTCAGCGCTGGGTCTACGCCGCCGCTATCCTTACCCTGCTGCACTGGGCTTCCTTGCATGACTGGCGCAGCCCAGGTGCTGCGCTGATCCACTTTGCTCCGCTGGCAGCGCTTTCGCTTTACCGGCTCTGGTGGCTTTATTTGCGGCCGCGCAAAACCCAAGCCTAAACGACAAAGGCCCGCCAATTGGCGGGCCTCTCTATTCGGTTTCAACGAAATCGCTTTAAGCGCGCGCTTTGAGCAAGTCGCGAATTTCGCCAAGCAGGTCTTCCTGGCTTGGGCCCTTGGCTTCTTCTACTGCCGCTTCTTCTTCAGGCTCAACCGCAGCTTTTACCTTGTTCACATAGCGCACCAGCATGAACACCACGAAGGCGATGATCAAAAAGTTGATGATCGCCATGATGAAAGCACCATAAGCAAAGACCGAAGCGCCGGTCTCACGCGCGGCTTCAAGGCTCAGCCCATCGGCCACTTCGCCGCCGAGCACGGCGTAATTATTAGTAAAATCAACACCGCCAGAGACCAGGCCAATGATCGGGTTAATCAGATCGCCCACCAGCGATGTCACGATCGCCGTAAATGCGGCGCCGATAATGATACCAACCGCCATGTCCATGACATTGCCTTTGGCAATAAAATCTTTAAATTCACTGAGCATTTTGCCCCCATTTCCCTTGTTTAATTCGCATTATTAACTGTCTGCGCTTGTACGCACAGGTATATCGCATAGTTTTAGTCAGGCCAAAGCCTAATTTCGGGGAAACTGCGACCTTAGATACCCCTTAGCAATAGCAAAACACCCAAAAGCGGAGCTTCTAAAATGACCAAACTAACCGACCATTTGATCAACGCGCGTTGGCCTGCCCAAAACCCCGAAATTATTCAGCTCTATTCCTTCCCAACACCAAATGGCGTGAAGGTTTCTATTGCCCTAGAAGAGCTGGGCCTCGCCTATGAACCGCATCTGGTAACCCTCAGCGATGCCGATGTTAAAAGCCCCGAATTTCTGGCGCTGAACCCCAATAACAAAATCCCCGCAATCATTGACCCTAACGGCCCCGACGGCACCCAGATCGAGCTGTTTGAAAGCGGTGCGATCTTGATTTATCTGGCCGAGAAAACCGGCAAGCTGCTCGGCGACAGCCCGGCGCAAAAGTATGAGACCATCCAGTGGCTAATGTTCCAGATGGGCGGCATTGGCCCCATGCTCGGTCAGCTCGGCTTCTTTTATAAATTCGCCGGCGCTGCGGTCAAAGACCCAATCCCACGCGAACGCTATATCAATGAGACCAAACGTCTTCTTGGCGTTGTTGAGAAGCAGCTCGAAGGCCGTGACTGGATCACCGGCAATTTCTCGATCGCCGATATCGCCATTGCCCCATGGCTGGGCGCGCTCGATTTCTACGGTGCCAAAGAGGTGACAGGCTATGATCAGCTGAGCAATGTGCCAGCCTATGTCGAGCGTTTCCTTGCCCGCCCAGCCGTCGCCAAAGGCCGCAACATCCCGCCGCGTCCCTAAAAATCCTCCCCCGCCATTGCCTGGCGGGGGCCTTAGCTTTCCGCGTTTTGCCGCTCAATATAGGCGCGCAGCTCTTCAGCTTCGCGCCGGGCATCGCGCAGCCCGTCCATTGCCGCGCGCAGCTCAGCCTCTGTCTGCGACAGCTGATTGGTGATCTCGGCCTCGCGCTGCTGCAAATATGTGATCGCCTGATCACGGGCCTCTTCGGCCTCGTGCAAACCTTGCGCCATTTTCTCCAGCTCGCCAATATCGGCCTTTGACACCCGCGTGAAACGGTTAATCAACCAGCTGGCAAACCAGCCCAGACAAAACGCAACGAACAAAATCACTGCCGTCTCGATGATGAATTCAGTTCTGTTCATCTGTTGTCCTTGCCGTAAGCTGTTCATCAATAATCATTTTATGACCGTCATCTTTAGGGTCGGGCCTCTGGCCGCAAACCCGGCACAAAGCCGGGCACATTACCTAGGCCATCTGCCGTCTCATCATCGGCCTGCCCAGCCTCAACATCGCCAGCCTCAACATCGCCAGCCTCATCAACGCCCGCATCATCTTCGCCATCTGCGGCCTCAACCGCTTCGCCGCTCTCTTGTGCCGCCGTCAGCGCGTCGGCCTCAGCCTGTTCTGTCTCAGTCAGTTCTTCAACCACCGGCTCTGGCAGGATCAGATGAAACTCAATGCGCCGGTTGGCGTCGCGGCCCGCCTCAGTGCCATTATCGGCAATCGGGTCGGCCTCGCCGTAGCCCTCTGAGCTATAGCCAGACACCGGCACGCGCCGCGCCCGCAAAGCCGTTAGCACAGCCGACGCCCGCTCGCGGCTGAGATTGAGGTTCATAATATCGCGTCCCTGACTGTCAGTATAACCCGCGATCTCCATACGCAGATCAGGGCAGCTGCGCAAAATTTCGGCAATATCATCAACCACCGGCTGCGACGCCGCCGTTAGCGTGGCCGAGCCGGGGTCAAACAATATTTTGCGGGCCTCGGTCACGGCAATAATATGGGCGACACATTCTTCGGGCGTTGGCAGGCCAGCGATTGGGTCGAGCGCTTCGATATATTCGACCTCGACCAAGATCCGCGCATCAGGCCCCAGCTTTTCGATCAACAGCCGGGTGATCGTGGCAGCTGCATCAACATTGCCGGTCTTGCCGCGCAAGCTGATCATATCGGGCTGCACCACCAAAGCGCCACTCGACAGCCGAGCGAGCGCATCTAGCCCGGCAAGCACACGCACCGACCAGCCCACTGGCAGGTCAGCGTTCACCCGCGTGCCCATTGTCACACTGCGCGCGCCAAACCGGGCGCGGGCAAAGTTTTCAACCGTCATATTGACGAGATCATTGGGCACACGACCGCGCAGCTGCGCCTCGCCCTCCGGGCTACGTGTGGCGGTAAATTGCGGCGGGCCTTCATCGCCCTCCTCGGGGGCCTCGGGCAGAGTGGCATGTAGCGCAAAGACCGGCGGCAGCGCATGGTCCAGCTCGCCAATGATCTGGTCAAACTTGCCTTTGCCAGTGCCCTCCAACGCAATCAGCGTCACGTCAGCGTCTGAAAATGTCAGCGTACCGCCGCCCAAAGCCGCCAGCGCTTCTATGCCAGTGGCCACGCCTTGGCCCCATTGCCGCGTTGGCGCGCCCAGCGCCAAGAGGCAAGACGTATCACCCGTCAGCCCAGCCGCGCGGGCAGCATTGGCGATCAGCCCGCGCGCCTCTTCAGTGTCGGCGGTACAGGCGGCAAATTGTGCGGCCCCGGTCGCATCAAGCGTGAAGCGCAGTATGAACGGTGTCATCACCGGGCGCGGTGCCGAGACTTCGAGCACCAGCTCGACGCCGTTTGGCACCGCCCGGCGCAGCTCTGCCTCAAGCCGGCGTTTGTCATCTTGACTGTCAGATATCGCCAAGATCGTTACCCGCCCGGCGGCGACCGAGATCTTGGAGCGCGGTAGCTGATCAAGCGCGCGCAGAGCAAAGCGCACCGCTTCGCGCCAGCCCTCCGGCACCGGATAATCGGCAATGTCCAACAGGTCAGCCACCGGTGCACCGCCGCCAATATCAGCAATCGCTGCGGCCAAAATCTCGCGGTCTGTCGCCGCCGGAATAAGCCCGATCAGCGACACGCCGCTATCATTGCGCAATATTTCCATGGCAAATTCGGGGGCGGCAATGGCGGCCCGC
>JAESRD010000371.1 GCA_016764835.1 Paracoccaceae bacterium
CCAAAACCATCGCCGATGAGGTGATCTTCATGGATGCGGGCGAAATTGTTGAGCGCAACAACCCGACAGCGTTCTTCGAGAACCCTGAACATGAGCGGACGCAGAACTTCCTTAGCCAGATTTTGTAATCATCTGCGCCAAAGCATCCGCATAATAGGGAGCGCGCAAATACCCGTCTGCACCATGCCCAAGTGAATGGTACAGGCCGGGTATTTGCGCGCTTTCACCTATGCTCGGGGCATCGCTTTCGCCAGCAAAAGGCCGAAATCCGACCACGGTTTCAGCAAGGGTCATATCGGCAAGTGCAGGCATGGCGCGCAGCCCACTTTGCAACAATCTCGCGATAGTTCCCGCTGTGGCGGTGGGCGTAAAATCACCGACGTCGCGGGTGACGCCAAGCAGAACACGGCCATCATTGCGCGGGCATAAAATACCATCGGGCCGTTTGATAAGGTGGCGCAACCCAGTCGTATTGTTGCCGGCCAATGTCAGGATCACACCTTTCAACCCGGTTGATTTGGGCAGATCCTGCGGTAAATTATTGATCAAGTCAGCCTGATAGCCCGCAGCAATTACCACCATATCGCCCGCTATCTCGCCCGCGTCGGTTTGCACGCCAGTGACCCGGCCTTGGCCGGTGTTCACCCGCTGGACCGCGGTGTTTTGGTGAATGGCCCCGCCCAGTTTAAGCACCGCATTTGCCAGCGCTTTGCACAGTTTGCGGCCATCAACCCAATGCACTTGCGGCAAATAAGTGGCCCCCAGAATGTCATGGCTCAAAGCGGGTTCAAGCGCGCGCAGCTGCTGGGCTGAAAGTTCTTCAGCCTCCCAGCCGGCTGCTTTACGGGCCTCAAAATCATGGTGAACGTCGGCCGCACTATCAGCATAAGCAATGCGCAATTGGCCATGGGTTTGATAGTCGACATCGCCACCAGAGCAAATTTCCACGCTTTTCGCAAAGTCTGGCCACATGCGCAGCGACTGCCATTCGATCTTCGCAAGGGGTGAGTCGCCTAAACTCGGCTCAAGATACCCAGCGGCCGCCCAGCTGGCTCCACGCCCTATCTCAGCTCGCTCTATAAGAGTAATCTTATCCCCCGATTGTAACAATCTAAACGCTAAAGTGAGCCCAATGACGCCACCACCAACAATTAAAATCATATATTCAATTCCACATCAATTTGGCCTTGCAAAGCCCAGTTGGTTTTGCACAATCAAACTTAGACACATTGTTTACACGTTTGAAAGCCTACGCTATGATGCCAAACTTTTTCACTTCCCCAGGTAGGTTCTACCGCGGCAATCTCCACACACATTCAACCCGCTCTGACGGGGTGCTGCCTCCAGAAGAGGTTTGCCGCCGCTATAAAGCGGAGGGATATGATTTCGTCGCCCTGACGGATCATTTCATTGGCCTGTTCGATTATCCGATCACCGATACCCGCGCCCACCGTGACGCTAGTTTTACCACGCTGATCGGCGCCGAGCTACATACAGGTGCGATGGAGAATGGCAATTTGTGGCATATTGTTGCGGTCGGTTTGCCGCTCGACTTTGCTCCGCCTAATGCCCCGCATTTTAATGCTGTTGAGGGGTCGGAATCTGGCGCATCGCTGGCCCAGCGGGCGCGTGATGCTGGCGCATTTGTTGCCATTGCCCATCCGCATTGGTCCGGCATGACCAGCACAGATGCGCGCACGATCGAGGCCGCCCATGCCGTCGAGGTTTATAACCATGGCTGTGTGGTCGATAATGACCGCGGCGACGGGCTGCCGACCTTGGAGCAAATGCTCAATGAGGGCCGGAAGCTGAGCCTGATTGCCACCGATGATGCGCATTTCAACACCCCTGACTTTTTTGGCGGTTGGGTCATGGTCAAAGCCACAGAGAATAGCCCGGAGGCCTTGCTTGCGGCGCTAAAGGCTGGCGAGTTCTACGCCAGCACTGGGCCGCAAATCCACGATATCCGGGTCTTCGACGACAGGGTCGAGGTCGAATGCAGCGCGGCGGCGACCGTGATTGTCTTGGGCAAGGGCACGTCGATGGCCACCTTGCACGGCACGTCGATGACATCGGCGACACTGTCACGCGACAGGCTGGAAGGCTCGCCTTGGATACGGATCACTGTGGTAGACCGCGCCGGTAAACGGGCATGGTCAAACCCTATTTGGGTTGGTTAGCGCCAGTCCAAGACCACTTTGCCAGACTTGCCAGACCGCATTGCCGCAAACCCTTGCTCAAAATCATCCACCGCAAAGCGGTGGGTGATGACGCCTGATACATCGAGACCGTTTTGGAGCATGGCGATCATTTTGTACCATGTTTCAAAGATCTCGCGGCCATAAACACCCTTAATCGTGATCGCTTTGAACACGATACGGCTCCAATCGACCGGCGACTTTCCCGGTGGAATACCGAGCATGGCAATGCGCCCGCCCATGGTCATGGCACCAATCATCTGGTCAAGTGCGGCTTGGTTGCCAGACATCTCAAGACCAACATCAAAGCCTTGTTTGATTTTCAGCCGTTCAAATACTTCGGCAAGATCCTGCTGCGAAACATCAACCGTCACTACATCTGCCACTTTTGCCGCCAGCGCCAGCCGGGCGGGGTTTACATCGGTGATCACCACATTGCGCGCACCAACATGCCGGGCCACGGCCGCGGCCATTATGCCGATCGGGCCAGCCCCGGTTACCAAGACATCTTCGCCGATCAGATCGAATGACAAAGCAGTGTGCACGGCGTTGCCCAAAGGGTCGAGGATCGCGCCGATATCGTCGGATATCTCATCAGGCAGGGGCACGACATTAAACGCCGGTAGCCGCAGATACTGAGCAAATGCGCCTTGTTCATTCACGCCAATGCCGCGGGTTTCCGGGTCGAGATGGAATTTTCCAGCGCGGCTCTGGCGGCTTGATTTGCCGATCAAATGGCCCTCACCACTGCAACGCTGGCCACGTTTCAGATCGGTGACATTGCGGCCCAGCTCAACGATCTCGCCAGCAAATTCATGCCCCGTGATCAGCGGGATCGGGACGGTTTTTTGCGCCCATTCATCCCAATTCCAGATGTGAATATCAGTGCCACAAATGCCGGTTTTATTAATGCGGATGAGCACGTCATCGGGGCCAATTTCAGGGATAGGCGCGTCATGCATCCACAGCCCCTCACGGGCATGCAGCTTGGCCAAGGTCTTCATTTGGTTGCTCATGTCAATACTCCTACGGCTTTGCCCGCCACCTCAAACGCGGCCAAGGCGCGGTCTAGCTCGGCCCGTGTTAGCGCCGCATTCATCTGTGTTCTGATCCGGGCTTTGCCGCGTGGCACCACCGGAAAGAAGAAGCCCGAGACAAAGACGCCTTCCTCAAATAGCCGCGCTGCTAGGTCTTGCGCCAGTTGTGCTTCGCCCAACATGATCGGAATGATGGGGTGCTCACCGGGCAGCAGATCAAACCCGA
>JAESRD010000372.1 GCA_016764835.1 Paracoccaceae bacterium
GGCTTTGTCACCCATCCCGCGGATGCGCATGTCTTCCATCATCCGCTCACGCAACGGGGTCATTTTATCCTCTGTCATGGGAACCTCCTGTCCTTCGATTGAGAAAGTCCCAATCGTCGGACAGGTTCGTCGATTCACAAAATCACACTGCTCGGATCAGCGCGCACCGCCACCCACAAGCGCCATTGCCGCGGAAGCGGCTTCGTCCATGGGCCGTGTTACCAACCTTACTCAGCCATTCCGTCTTTTGTCATGTGGTGTTTCGCAATTGTGGCTCGAGATTCAGTGACAAGGTCGGCCACTGTCACAGAATTAAGTTCTGCGAGAAAACTGCTTCGGGCCGATGCCAGTGCTTTTGCGGTGGCTTTATTCGCGGAACGCTCTAACAGACATTGCGGGGCGTCACTTGATTGCCCGACCGAAAAGAGGTTTGGCGCACCGAGCGCGTCGTAAACTTCGGCCAGCGTGATCTCATTCAGCTTTCGCTTCAGATACCAGCCGCCATTATGACCTCGGATTGATCCGACCATTCCAGCCTTTCGCAATCCGCCCATTGTTCTGCGCACAAGCGACGGGTTGGTGTTAAGCATCTTGCCGATCATATCGGAGGTGACGGGTTCATCTATCCCTTCGAGGTGCAAAAGCACGTGAAGGATGCGGGGTAGGCGGCTGTCAGTTGGCATATGGTCCCTTTCACAGCCAGCATACGTGATCTGTACTTATGTTACAAACAAAAGCACAAGAGGTTGACGTGCACTTTAATGTGACTTAGTGAGTTACGAGAATCACTCGAGGCGTTTATGCATATCCAATCCAACAGTTTGCCGATGTCTGGCACCCGACCATGGCTTGCCGCTGCGTTTCTGATGCTCGGCGCCTTCATGAACATTCTGGACGCAACGATTGTCAATTTGGCCCTACCAACCATCCGCGACGATTTAGGCGTCAGCACCAGTGGCCTCCAATGGGTGCTGGTCATCTATATCCTAACATTTGGAGCCGGGCTTTTGCCCTTGGGGCGCTTCGGAGACATCTTTGGACGCAAACGCGTCTTTATCATTGGGCTCTTGGGCTTCATGGCGACTTCGTTCGCTGCCGGCATCGCGCCGGATGTGGAAATTTTGATCATCGCGCGGGGTTTGCAAGGGTTGGCCGCGGCGGCAATGGTCCCGCAAGTTTTGGCGATAATTCACGGCCTTTTTTCCGCCGAGGATCGAGGCAAGGCCATTGGCATGTTCGGGATGATCAATGCGCTTGGTGCTGTGGCCGGGCCGATAATTGGTGGCTTTGTAATCTCTGCTGATCTGTTCGGCTTGGGCTGGCGGCCGATATTCCTGATCAATCTACCGCAGGGTCTGATTGCGTTGGCTGGCGCGATCGCCTTTCTGCCTGCGCAAGAGACCCGCGCAACTGGTCGGGCCGATTGGATCGGAGCAGGGTTCTTTGCTGTTGCTATATCGGCCGTAATTTACCCGATGATTGAGGGGCGCGGGTTTGGCTGGCCGCTTTGGCTAGTGGTATTTCCGGTCATTGCGGTGGCGTTTGCGTTGGCATTTTGGCGGCGTCAGAGATGGCTTGATGCAAAGGGGCGCATGCAGACGCTACCCTCGGGGCTGATGGGAAATTCTGACTATGTCTTTGGCGTTGTTAGCGTAATGATGATGATCAGTGCGCTGGCGGGAACAATGGTCGTGCTGGCTGTCTTTCTACAGAGCGGTGTTGGTTTGACACCAGCGCAGGCGGGGCTCGCCATCGCACCACATCCAATCAGCGCCATGGTCGCGTCGCTGGCCAGCGCCCGGCTTGGAAACCGCTGGCTGAATTTGCGGGTCTTTGCCGGTGTGCTGGCACTTTTCTGCGGAATGGTCTGGCTGCGTTTCGCCAGCGGGTACGCGACAAGCGGGGCCGATATCATGGGCCCGTTTTTGCTGATCGGCGGCGGGGGCGGCGCGGCTTTTGTAGCATTATTTCAGATCACACTGAGCCATGTATCTGGCGAGGATGCGGGGGCAGGATCGGGCGCTCTGCAAGCGCTTCAACAGGTCGGCATCGCGCTCGGGATTGCCCTTGTCGGACAGCTCTTCTTTGGGGGGATCAACGCTACCAATGGCCTCGTTGAGTATCGCACCGCACTTGCCACAGCGATGCTCTATCCGATTGGAATTACAGCAATACTCGGCCTTCTGGCCCTGCAAAATATTGTCACTAAAAGGAGCTAGTCATGAAGCCTGAAACCAAAGACAAAAGCCCGCTGGAATTTTGGGAGGAGCGTTATGAGAACGCGTCTGGCGAAACATCTGGAAGGCCTTCATTGGCACTGGAACGTTATTCGAAAAACCGCCCGACGGGTACTGCCCTAGATCTGGGCTGTGCCAAGGGGGATGATGCCGTCTGGCTGGCGAAACAGAGCTGGCAGGTGCTGGCTGTCGATATTTCTGCTGCTGCGTTGAAACACACGGCTGCGAATGCAGCGCGCAATGGCGTCGAAGTGCGCCTTGAACAGCATGATCTAGCGATGAGCTTTCCAAGCGGTGAGTTCGATCTGATCTCGGCCAATTTCTTGCAAACGCCCTATGATTTCCCGTGGGTAGACGTCATCCGCCGTGCGGCTGCCGCCATTCGCCCCGGCGGCCTTTTGCTGGCTGTCACCCATGAACGCGTAGCGCCCTGGTCGTGGAGCGAAGCGAAGTTGGACTTGCCCGGCGCCGAGGAACGGCTCGCGGATTTGGCATTGCCAGAAAACGAGTGGAAGCCAGTCTTTGTCGGTCCAATCGACCGAGAAGCCAAGGGCCCCAAGGGTGAGCGATTTAGAGTGAGAGATGCCGTCATTGCTCTGGAGCGTAGAGAGCATTCCACATTAGGAGCAACCCATGTCTGACAGCACATTGTTTTCTACGCTCGATCTTTCACGCGGCCCCAAATGGGAAAACCGCCTCGCTCTGGCACCGATGACAACAACCCAGAGCTTTGACGACGGCACATTGCATGATGACGAGTTGAACTGGCTTGCCATGCGCGCCCGTGGCGGCTTCGGGATGACGATGACCTGCGCGATAGCGGTCGAGACGCGTGGCAGGGGCTACCCCGGACAGCTGGGTGCCTGGGAGTCGTTTCATGTTCCTGGCCTCGCGCGCCTTGCCAACACCATCAAGGCAAGCGGGTCGGTGGCCATCGCTCAAATAGCCCATTCCGGTCCCCGTTCTCTGGAAAACCGCGTCGGCGCGATTGATGCTCCTCAAGAGCAAACCCACGCGCTTGACGATATTCAGTTGGGTGAGGTGGTCGGCAACTTTGTCATGGCGGCGCAGCGTATTGAGGAGGCGGGTTTTGACGGGGTCGAGTTGCACGCAGCGCATGGATTTTTGCCCGCGCAATTCCTTTCGCCAGAAATCAATACACGCAGCGGCAGGTGGGGCGGCGATCTTGAAGGACGATCGCGGTTCATCCGGGAGGTGTTAACCGGCATTCGAAACGCAACGGGGAAAGATTTTCAGCTAGGGCTACGCCTTTCGCCCGAACGATTTGGCCTTCGTATGGCCGAAGTTTTGCACCTTGCGGAAGAGTTTATGACCAGCGGCATCATCGATTGGCTCGACATGTCGCTTTGGGACGTCCTCAAAACACCCGAAGAGGCGGATTTTGCCAGTAAGCCACTGATGGTATGGTTCGCCGATCTACCGAGAGGCGATGCAAAACTTGGCGTTGCAGGCAATATTCTGGGCGCGGCAGATGCTGAGCGTGCCTTGTTGATGGGCGCTGATTTTGTGCTGATCGGCAAGGCCGCCATCCTTGCCCACGATTTTCCGCAGCAGGTCAAACGCAATCCGCAGTATAGCGCACCAGACCGGCCCGTGACGGACCAGTTTCTCAGGAATCAAGGATTGGGCCCGACCTTTATCGAGTACATGAGGGGGTTCAAAGGTTTTGTAGTGTAAGGAAGCGTACATTGGGGTTCTGTCGCAAAATTTCACTCAGTTTCAGTATTACTTTGAATCTGCCATATGCTTGCTAAAAAACCACAGGCAGGATCCACCAAGTATGAGTATTGAATTCAAGGGGCACCAGTATCCCAAAAGCGTGATTTTGTACGCGGTGTTTTTCTACGTTCGTTATGGCGTTTCATACCGAGATTTGGAGGAA
>JAESRD010000373.1 GCA_016764835.1 Paracoccaceae bacterium
CGCTGCGCGCGCTTGAAGCCGCCGCCGCCGCCATGAGCGCGCAGACCGGCCAGCCAACCGGGTTTACCCGTAGCCGTGGCGATGGCTGGCAGATGTTTGTCGCCGACCCGGCCCAAGCCTTGCGCGCGCTGGTGATGATGCGCGCCGCCCTACGCCAAGCCGACCTTGGCTTAGAGACCCGCATTGCCGCTGGCATTGGCACCTTCACCCTGCCCGAAGAAACCGCCCGCCCCGGCACGCTCTCTGCCGCCACAGGCCACGCCTTTACCGCCTCGGGCCAAGCGCTTGACATGATGGGCACCGATGAGCTGGCGCTGGTTGGCACGGGCACAACCTCGCGTGATCGCGCGCTTTTGGGCCTGATCGAATGGCAGACCGGGCGCTGGACCGCCGCCCAGGCACAAGCCGCCAATTTGGCGCTGGGCGCGCCAGACGCAGTACACGCGACAATCGCAAAGCAGCTGGGCATTACCCGCCAAGCCGTGCAGGCCCGGCTGGCAGGCGCGGGCCTCGCCCCGCTCGAAGAAGCGCTGGCCGCTTATGAGGCATCCGCCCCGCAAACTGAGCATATTGCGCAAAGGACACCCTTATGATCGCCACGACAACCGCGCTGTTTTGCGCCCATATCCTTGCCGATTTTGCCTTTCAATCCGCCAAGATGGCTGAGGCAAAGGCGGCAAGACATGGCGGCGCACTCGCCCAACATTGGGCCTTGGTTCTGGCAACTCTGGTCATCTGCACTGGCCAGATCTCTTGGCTACTGCTCGGCCTCAGCGGGGTGCATATGCTGATTGATCTGGCCAAAACATATGCACCAAAACACAGGCTCTGGAGTTTTACCGCTGATCAAAGCGCGCATCTTCTGAGCTTGATGATAACGGCCCTAATAGCCCCGACGCTTTGGGCAAGCGGGCTATGGCAGGCCGAGCTGCCCGCCCCGGTTGAGGCGCTGTTGCTACAGGCGGGGCTGATCATCGGCGGGCTGGTTTTTGCCACCCGCGCCGGCAGCTTTGCCGTGGCTTTGCTGATGCAAGAGCAAACCGCCAATGCGGCCGCCAGCAAAAATGAGGCCGCCAGCGAACCGGGCCTGCCCGGCGGCGGCATGCTGATTGGCATTCTTGAGCGCGGGCTGATCTATTTGTTGATCTTGGCCGGGCAGCCCGCCGCAATCGGCTATCTCATTGCCGCCAAATCCATTTTGCGGTTTGGCGCGGTTAATGAAAATCGTGCCGCTTCAGAATATGTGATCATCGGCACATTGGCCTCCTTTGGCTGGGCAATTATCTGCGGTCTTGGCATCTCGCTTTTGCGCGCTGAGCTGCCAATGCCTTAGCCGGTCACATAGATGAAATATCAAAAAAAACCTTCTCAAACAGCCATGAATCAACGTATTATAAGCCCAATACTATATTTTTCGACTTATTTTGTTAGGAATGTTATGCGATTTTTCACCAAAATGCTTATCCTATCCCTTGCCATTACCGGCACTATTGCCCCCCCACTCGCGGCCCAAGAAACCACAAGAACAGCCGTTCAAGACGGCGTGCGCGTGGCTCAACTTCGCCGCGGCGAGATCGACCGTTTTTATGAAGCATTCACCAGCCGGCCGCCCAATATGCGGGCCCTCAACAGGTTGGTGCCCGAATTTTCGGTGCCCGCCGTCACACAAGTGGTCATAATCTGTGAGCTCGACATGGCTGGAAACCTCTTTTGCGTCGAAGAAGAAAAAGCCGGGCGCTGCCCGGGAGAGATACAAATAAAATTTCCGCACCAAGACAACCCGGTCACAGTGCCTGTTGATTGCACCGGCCCTGATGGGATGGGCCAATGTGAATGCGAATTCTCGTAGAGCACAGCAATTAAACTAAGAGCCATAAAAACGGCCATGTCGGCCTGTATAAAGGCTCTCTACTCTTGAGAATAACGAGTGCGCCGCTTATCTCTAGCGCAAAGGAGCACCGAATGTTTGCTATACCGGGTAAATCCGCCGTGACCATCACCAAAGCCGCCGCGACGCAAATTGCGCGGCTGATGGAAAAGGACGGCCATAAGGGTCTGCGCATTGGCATCAAAAAGGGCGGCTGCGCGGGCATGGAATATACTATGAACTATGCCGAAGACATCGACAAAAACGACGAAGTTGTTGAGCAAGACGGCGCGCGGGTCATGATCGCCCCTATGGCGCAGATGTTCTTGTTTGGCACTGAGATTGACTATGAAACGTCGCTGCTTGAAAGCGGCTTTAAGTTCAAGAACCCTAATGTTGTTGATGCATGTGGCTGTGGCGAATCCATAAGGTTTGCAGATTAGTATGGCTTTTGACCCCAGCAGTGCTGATTTTGCCTGTGAGTTATTCGCCGAACTTGGCGCGATAAAAGTAAAGCCGATGTTTGGCGGCGCAGCCCTTTATATTGATGATGCTATGTTCGCCATGATCATCAATGATCAGATATTTATGAAAGCCGGAGCTGAGTTGATTGTGGCCTATCAGGCCGCAGGTTCCGTGCCGTTTTCATACGACACTAAGAAGGGCCGCCGCTCAATCGCCGGGCTGACATCTCTGCCCGAAAGTGCGGTCGACGACGCCGATGAAGCTATGACATGGGCCAAACGCTCCTTGGTTGATGCGCGGATCACGGCCCAGCAAAAGCGCGAGGCCAAGGCCGCCAAGGCGGCACGGGCATCGCAAAAAGTTGCCAGTGCATTGGCCCGCGCGGTGGGACAGTAGATCGCGTCTGAGCGTGGCATGGCCGACTTCACATTGCGCCTGTCCAGAAGACCAAATCACAGCCCCCTTGTTTTGCCGCGTTAAATTTGCTTGATTCACATCACACGAACATGGAGGACATCATGGATCTTGGTGCATTTTCAATAAGCCTGACGGTCAAAGACCTTGCCGCGTCAGAGGCGTTTTATAGCAAGCTGGGCTTTGCTAATGCCGGCGGTGATGCCGCGCAAGGCTGGCTTATCATGCGTAATGGCACGACGACGATCGGGCTGTTTCACGGCATGTTTGACAGCAATATCATGACTTTCAACCCCGGCTGGGGCCCGAATGCGCAGCCAATAGACGCCTATACCGACATCCGCGACTTGCAAAAAGAGATGAAAGCCGCCGGGATAACATTGACCAGCGAAGCAGATGAAAGCACTAAGGGCCCGGCATCGCTGATGCTGACAGACCCGGATGGCAATACCATCCTCATTGATCAACATGTCTAAGGAGCCGCACCATGCGCCGTAAACTTGCCGCCGGAAACTGGAAGATGAACGGAATGCGGGCGGCGTTGGCCGAGGTTGAGGCGCTCAATGCAGCCCATCCGAGCCCCAGCGTTGATGTGCTGCTCTGCCCACCGGCGACGCTGATTAGCGAAATGGCGGCGACAGCAGGCCCCAGCCTGGCTGTGGGCGCTCAAGATTGCCATATGGGCGATAGGGGCGCGCATACCGGCGATATCTCAGCCGTTAGTCTGGCCGATGCCGGAGCAAGCTATGCCATTACCGGCCATTCAGAGCGCCGGGCTGACCACGCCGAGAGCGATGAGATGGTACGGGCAAAGTCGGAAGCCGCGCATGCAGCTGGCCTGATTGCGATCATCTGTCTTGGCGAAACTTTGGCCCAGCGTGAGGCAGCCGAGACCGTGACTGTGATCACCGCCCAGCTCAAAGGCTCGCTGCCCGCGGCGGCGACCGGGGCCAACACCGTTGTCGCCTATGAGCCCGTCTGGGCGATTGGCACCGGACTGACGGCCAATGCCGCCCAGATCGGTGAGGCCCATGCGGCGTTGCGCAAAGCTCTGGTCGAGGTTCTGGGCGCGGCCGAGGGCAATGCAATCCGCCTGCTCTATGGCGGCTCGGTCAAAGCTGGCAATGCCGCTGAAATCTTTGCTATTGCCGATGTTGACGGCGCGCTGGTCGGCGGGGCCAGCCTGACGGCGGCCGATTTTGGCCCAATTATCAGCGCCCTGCAGGAAGCCTAAACAAACGGGCCAAGGCTACTTGCCTTGGCTCAGCCTCAGCCGGGCGCGCACCGCCTTTGATGGTCTAAACCCGCAAATCCCGCGCAACAGGCCAAAGGCAGAGCCGAACTGGCCCTTGAGCATATATTTTCCGGCTTTGGCGAATGAATAGATAAATGTCAGCGGCACAGCGACCGGCTTGTAGCGGCGGATAAACATCATCCGGCTGCGGCCTGTAAAATAGGTGGCCAAGGCCGAGGGGCCATTGGCCATTGTCGCCGAGCCAATTGTATGGCCGCCATCATGGTGCACGGCGGCATCGGTGCAAAACAGCAGCGGCAGGTCGCCGCGCCGACAGCACCAATCCATTTCCTCGTAGAACAAGAAATATTCTTCCGGCATCAGCCCAGCAATGTCGAGAAAATCACGCGACACAAACATATGTGCGCCGGCGATATAGTCGAGCTGATCCTCTTGCGGGCCCGGCACGTCGCGGCCAACTTTGCTCAGGTTAAAAGGGCTGCAAATCCCGGTGCTAAAATTGATCCGTCCGCCATCGGACTGGATCATCAACGCTGGTTCTTTATAGAAAATCCGCCCGCCAATGACGCCAAATTTGCCAGCCTTAGCGCCGTAAGCCAGCAGCTTTGCCGCCGTGGCATTTTCGGCAACACAGTCGGGGTTCAGCACCCAAAAATTATTGATCTCCGGGTCGTCACGCAGCAGCCGCAGCCCAACATTGACCCCGCCAGCGAAACCGAGGTTTTCACTGGTTTCAACAAGCGCCACCTCGCCGCCACCGGCAACAGGCACAGACGTGGTCAACGTAATCGGCCCGTGTGCGACCGATTCAAAGACTGATGGCTTAGCCGTGGCCGCCCAAACTTTCGGGTCTTTGGCCCAAGCGTGCAAAACCTGCGACGTGTCATCGGTCGAATAATTATTGACCACCACAATCCGCACATCCGCGTCGTGGCTGGCCAGCAGGCTCTCAACACAATCAAGAATAATATCGCGCGCATTATAGGCGACGACAACAACACCAACACTCATTTAACTGCACATGCCTTTTGTTACTGGCACGGCAAGCGTGCTGTTCGCCGGTGTTCTAACACGAAGAAGTGGCAGATCAAGGCTGATGCTGTGGCGGAATTGGGGTGGTTTCGGCCAGCCCTGAACGAATGGTCGCCTCGCAGGCGGCGGCCAAAGCTTTGCGGCCATCGTAATCAGCAATTGCCAGCGGTGGATGATAGACCACCTCAACCCGGCCCTGCTTGCGCGCGGCCAATGTTAGCAGCAAATGCGGCCCCAGCTCCATATCGCCCCACCAGCCATAAAACCGCGCATCTACACCGTCGGGCGCAAAGTAATTCAACGTCACCGGCTGCACCCAAAGGGCTGCTTGCTCCTGCGCCTCATAAAGCGATGCAAACAGCGTTGGTTTAAACGGCAGAATCCGCATGCCGTCGCTCGATGTGCCTTCAGGGAAGAACAGCAGCCGCTGACCGGCGACCAACCTGTCACGCAACATCGTCACTTGGCCAGAGGCTTCGCGCCGCTCGCGCTTGATAAAAACCGTGCCCGTGGCCTTGGCGAGCCAGCCGATACCGGGCCACCCGGCCACTTCGGCCTTGGAGACAAAGTAGATGCGTTTACGGGCGTTGAGCGCCAGAATATCGAGCCATGAAACATGGTTAGAGACCATCGCCCCGGCATATGGCATGACCTTACCGCGCATAATCAAAGGGATACCGATGATAGCAAACGCCGCGCGACAGACGCTCTGGGTGATCCACGGGGTTAGCGGGCGACGCAGCCCATAAAGCGGCTTTTCAACCAGGCGAACGAGCAGCAAAATGACCAGCCCCGAAAGCACCAGCAACACCAGCGGCACACCGCGCCGCAAAGCCCGCAGCCACCCCATTGCCCCAACCGGCACCTGCGTCGGATAGGGCCCATCATTCCATGTCACACTCATTTGCGCTCGCTCTTTTGGTAGATGCTGGCGGCTTTCAGGTTGATCTTGGCCATATCCATGACCACACAAATATCTATCGTATTGAAGGCCTTATCAATATAAGCGCCGTCGCCTATTTGGCCGCCGAGCCGCAGATATCCCTTGATCAGCGCCGGCATTGCCACCATTGCCGCGCGCCGGTCAACTTGGTCCTCTGCCACCAGATCAAGGCGTTGGTAAGCGCGTGCGCGTGGCCGCAGCCCGGGCGGGGCTAAATGATGGTAGTGCAAATGCGACAGCTGCTGGGCCACGGCGCTCAGGTCAGTGCCCAGAAACGAGGCGACGCCAAACAGAATTTCGGTCTGGCTTTGCGCCACATAATCGGCCAGCGCGTTCCACAGATGAAACATGGCCATGCCGCCGCGATAGCTTGGATGCAGACAGGAGCGGCCCAGCTCCAACAGCCGTCTCCCGCTCTGGTGCAGCGGTGTCAGGTCATATTCTTGCTCAGAATAAAACCCGCCAACCTGTGCGGCTTTTTCAGCGCTGAGCAGCCGGTATAGCCCGACAACCTGCGCGTCCGGCTCGTTATTGCGGTCGATCAGCAGCAGGTGGTCAAAGGCCGGGTCGAAACGGTCCTGCTCAAGCCGGGCGGCGTGATCAACCAACGGGCCGTCGCCGCCCAGCTCTTCGACAAACACTTCATAGCGCAGCCGGGCCGCCGCCAGCAGATCGGCGCTACAATTGGCCAGACGGGTCTCAAAAACCGGCTCAACACGCCCACCATCAGCCGCCGAGCGCCTGTCGGGTGGCCCAGCGGCGGCTAAAGGCTTTGTCCCGACTACTTTTGCGCTCATCTGCTGCGGTCTCTTTCTAAATGGGCTTCTGGCCTGCATATCACCGGCAAAACAGGCCGTAATTCTTGTTCCGGCACGGGTTCTATGCCCGCAGAAACTATTTAGCAACTTTCTTGAACGATCCTTAGGACTAACGCGACAAGGCTAGGTTGACTTGCCCGCTGCTAGCGCTACCTTTGGGTGCAGCACGGTCACCATGTTAATCTTTCTAAGTTGGTCATTTTTTCAAATTCTTACACCGATCTATCTTACACCGGGCTATGTAGAAACGAGGATCAGCGCGATGGCGCCGCTATCAATTACTTGCTTACCACTTTCAACAAAATTCACAGTAACCCGCCCGCTGATGTTTGACTGCACCTGCCCTTCGCCCCAGCTCGGCTGGCCAGGGTGGCGCACAATCATCCCCGGTGTCAGGAATGTATTCATGTCGTTCATAACGCATCTCTCAATTCATGCAAAAAGGGGTCGGCAATGAAGCGGCAACTTGATCTTACCACCCTTGTCGGCTCACGCATATGTCATGACCTTATCAGACCTTTAGGCGCAATCAGCAACGGGGTTGAGCTGATGGGCATGACCGGCAGTGTTGAGGGCCCCGAAATGGCGCTGATATCGGAGAGCGCCGAAAACGCCAATGCCCGGATCAAGTTCTTTCGCATTGCATATGGCGCGGCGGCGGAGGGCCAAAATCTTGGCCGCTCCGAGGTCACCTCAACGCTGGCCGCCACCGCGCGCGGTGGCAGGCTAAGTTACCATTGGCGGGCCGAGGGCGAACAGCCGCGCCGCGAGGTACGCTTGGCGTTTTTGCTGCTGCAATGTTTTGAGAACGCCATGCCTTACGGTGGCGAAATCACCATTAGCCGCGACGGCAATAAATGGGAGCTAGTGGGAGAATCAGACCGGATGAAGATTGACGAAAACCTCTGGGAAAGCCTGATCAACCCGCGCCTTAGGCCCAATATTCGCGCCGCCGAAGTGCAATTCGCTCTTTTGCCGCAAGTACTTGAGGAATCAGGCCGCTCGCTTGCGCTCAAACTAGATACGGCGCAAATAACTGCCCGGTTCTAAGACCGGACAGTTTCTAGGGTCAGGACCTATTGATTTTATCATAGAAGTCTGAATCACTGCTCCCCAATAGGAGCAGTGATATGAGTGATCTTTTCTGGCTTTCGGATGCACAAATGAGCCGCCTTAAGCCCTTCTTCCC
>JAESRD010000374.1 GCA_016764835.1 Paracoccaceae bacterium
AACCTCGCCGGGCAAAGTGGTGTTTCGCAACCGCTTGTTTGAGCTTATTCAATATGCGCCGACCACTGACAAAGTGCACAGCACCCCGCTGATCATCTTTCCACCATGGATCAACAAGTTCTACATTCTTGACCTGAAAGACAAGAACAGCCTGATTAAGTGGATTACAGATCAAGGCTTTACGCTGTTCGTCGTCTCATGGGTTAACCCAGATGCCAGCTACCGCGACACGAACATGACGAACTATGTTGAAGAAGGCCTGATGACGGCAATATCCGAGGTCAAAGCGATCTGCGGCACCAAGACGGTAAACGCGATTGGCTACTGCATTGCTGGCACGACGCTGGCCATGACTTTGGCGGTGATGAAAAAACGCGGAGACACGTCGGTGGCTTCGGCCACGTTCTTCACCACGATGACCGATTTCTCCGATCAGGGCGAAATGGGAGTTTTCCTAGAGGATGATTTCCTCGATGGAATTGAGGCCGAGGTCATGGAACATGGCGTGCTCGATTCCTATTACCTGTCGAAAACCTTCTCCTATTTGCGTTCCAATGACCTGATCTACGCCCCGGCGATCCGCTCTTATATGATGGGCCAAGCGCCACCGGCCTTCGATTTGCTCTATTGGAACGGCGACGGCACCAATTTGCCCGCCGCCATGGCGATCGAATATCTGCGAGAATTATGTCAAGGCAACAAGCTGGCCGATGGCGGCTTTGCGATCGCAGGCGAGGTGGCCACTTTGGCAGATGTGACCGTGCCGCTTTGCGCAATCGCCTGTGAGACTGACCATATTGCCGCGTGGAAGTCATCTTACCGCGGGGTTCAACAGATGGGTTCAGAGGATAAGACATTTATTCTGTCGCAGAGCGGGCATATTGCCGGCATCGTCAATCCTCCCTCAAAGAATAAATACGGCCATTGGACCAATGAAGACCTGACAGCAGGGCCGGAAGACTGGCAAGCGGCGGCAGATATGCATGAAGGCTCTTGGTGGCCACGTTGGGGCAAGTGGCTGGCGCAGCATTCTGGCCCGATGGTTAAGGCGCGCAACCCTGAAGAGGGGCCAAATGAGGTGTTGGCCGATGCGCCGGGCACCTATGTTATGGCCGGTAACAGCATTTAACGAGCCGCTAAGTCATTGATACTGTGCAAGTGCAGAAAAACTTATGCTGCAGTGCAGAATAATACTTGAAATGCTGCACTGCAGCGTGCATATAAGATTTATGAAAACGCAACGGGCAAATGACTGACCAAGGGGTCAAGATTGATGAAGCCCAATGTATCATTCAAACAAATAGATAGGTCGGACAAATGACTACTGCAAAAACACAAGATTTCACCACAATGCTCAAAGACATGATGGGCAAATTTTCCGTAGACACTACCGCTATGGACGGCATGTTCAAAGCACCTGCTATGGACGAAATGTTCAAAACACCTGCCATGGACGATATGTTCAAAAACCAGTCTGCACTGGCTGAGAAAATGTCCTCCGTTGCTTTGGAAGCTGCAAAGCAGTCCGCTGAGCTGTCGGCAAAATGGACCCAAGGCACATTGGCTAAAGTCACAGACATGTCACAGTCCAAGCAAGAGCCTGCTGATTTCGCAAAAACAGTCTCTGATTTCGCCGCTGCTTCTGCTGAAACAGCTGCTGAAAACATGGCCGCTTTCGCTGAGATCGCGAAAAAAGCTCAGTCCGAAACACTGGAACTGGTTATGGCCGCTGGCAAAGACCTGACCGAAGAAGCAACTGCTGCTGCTGAAAAAGCAACCGCAAGCGTTAAAACTGCTGCTAAGAAAGCAACAGCTAAGTAAGCTTTAAAGCGTTGTTTTCGCTTTCGCCCTTGGTGTTTGTATGAGGGCAAAAAATGAGCAGGGTGCAGCAATTGCAGCCTGCTCTTTCTTTTTGTGCCGCAGGAGCGTAGGATTCTCTCTGCACTGCAACAAAACAGGGGGTGCGGACCCGTGGCCGATACTGCCAAACCGCTTTTGATCAAACGCTACGCAAGCCGTCGTTTGTATAACACTGAAACCAGCGATTATGTGACACTCGAAGATATTGCGACATTCATCCGCGATGGGCGCGAGGTCCAGATTGTCGATCTCAAATCTGGCGATGATTTGACCCGGCAATACCTGTTACAAATCATAGCAGAACATGAAAGCCGCGGCGAAAGCGTGCTGCCGGTCGGAGTTCTGACCGATCTTGTTCGCTCCTATACCAGCCAAGCCTCATCGGTTGTGCCGCAATTCCTTGCGGCGTCTTTTGAGATGCTGCGTGATGGCCAGAGCCAAGTGCTCGACAAGATGACATCAAGCAGCCCGATGGCCTCGATGCCCGGCTTTGAAGCCATGCGCGCCCAGCAAAATGCGTTTTTCAAAGCGATGTCTGGCAAAAAGGACGGTGAGGCCGAGGCTGCTCAGCCTGATGCTGAAGTTGATGCTGGCAAACAAGCGCTCAATGACATCAAGCAACAGCTTGCTGATTTGCAAGAAAAGCTGACACGGATGGCCAAATAGGCTGACCAATGGCGCTGGTTAGCCGTGGCCTTTGCGGGGCACGGCTTTTCTGTGCGGTCTAAGTGACCTCGGCAAACACTGTATCCAAAGCCCGCGATAGCTTGATAAACATCTCATCCAGCTGCGCTGTGGTGAAGATAAATGCCGGGGCCAGCACGATAGCTCGGCCAAGCGGGCGGCAGATCAGCCCCTGATCGGTACAGGCATTGGCAATCCGTTCCGACACGCTGAGCGATCCGTCAAACGGCCGTTTGGTTTCTTTGTCAGCGACAGCCCCGAGCGCGCCCATCAGCCCTTTGCCGCGCCATTCGCCACTATGCGGGTGCTGGGCTAGCTTTGCCATATGGGCTTCAAAATGCGGCGTCAAATGCGCTACATTTTCCATCAGTCCCTCCTTCATCACCACGTCAATCGCTTTAAGCGCAATGGTGCAGCCGACAGGGTGGCCCGAGGCGGTGAAAACATGGGGGAATTCGTCGACCCGCTCGGCGGCGGCCTGCAATCGGTCGGCCAGCTCCGGCCCGAGAATCACAGCGCCCATGGGGAAGAACCCGGCTGTCAGGTTCTTGGATGAGATGATGGCATCGGGCATGAAATCATAGGTCTCACAGCCCCCAGTCTCGCCGGTGCGGCCAAAGCCGCAGATCACTTCGTCGGAAATCAGCGGTATGCCATGCGCCCGCAAAATCGGCAGGATCTCCTGAAAGTAGCCGTCGGGCGGGGTGATCGCGCCGCCTGCGCCCATGATCGGCTCGGCAAAGAACCCGGCTATCCGGGGTGGTCAAAGCCTGCAATCATATTCCTTAGCCCTGAATTTGCATCCAGATATTCGCGGCCATGCACATCGACCACATAAGGCCCGTGGCCATGGGTCAGCACGGTGGTGCCACGCTCGGCCACTGTTGGCAGATCAGTAAAGCCATAAAATTATGCGCGTCGGCGCGGGCTCCCAGCTGTTTGGTGTTTTATCGGCCATGTCGCACCTTTGGCTATTTGTTGTCCCGTTAACCTATCTGCGCGGTACGCCGCATTCAATTGGTTGCGGCAGCGCGGTGCAGGTCATATTTGTAACGCAACAACCAAAGGGCATAGACATGAGCAGCACGGCAGGGCGGATCACCCTTTGGGGGGTTGAGGTATTTGTAGCCACGGCTGAAGAGGGCGCAATATCGGCGGCGGCCAAGCGGCTGGGCACATCGCCCGCCACGGTGTCGCAGCAGCTAACCCGGCTGGAAAGCGCCATGGGCGTGGGGCTGCTTAACCGGGCAACGCGGCCGGTATCGCTGACCTCGGCGGGCGAGATATTTTTGCGCCGGGCCAATGTGATCCTCAACGAGGCCGAGCAGGCGCGGGCTGAGCTGGCGTCAAATGATTTGTCGCGGTTGCGGCGGTTTCGGTTGGGCATGATTGAAGACTTTGATGCTGATGTGACGCCGGGGTTGCTGTCGGTTATGGCCGAAGAGCTGCGCCATTGTCAGTTCTTGCTCGAGACCGGGGCCAGCCACCGGCTGGATGATCTGCTGGAGAGCCGCGCGCTTGATGTGATTGTCGCCGCCGGGGCCAAGGAGGCAGCGCCGGGGATTGAGCACCATCTGCTGCTCGAAGAACCATTTATCGTCGCCGCCCCCAAAGGGGCTATTGGCGGCGGCGATGCGGCGGCCCAGCTACGCAAACTGCCACTGATCCAATACACAACGCGCCACAAAATGGGCAGAATCATTGCCGCTCATCTCGACAGTCAGAACCTCGTGTTGACGCACAGATTCGAGCTGGACAGCTACCATGCGATAATGGCCATGGTCGCCGAGGGTGTCGGTTGGACCATTTTGACTCCGCTCGGCTGGCTACGCGCCCAGCGTTTTCGCGACCAAGTTGATGTGATGCCAATGCCGTTTGTGCCGCTGAGCCGGGTGATCTCGCTGCATGCCCGCGCCGGGATGTTGGGCGATATGCCAGCCCGGATGGCAGAGCACATTCGCCCGCTCCTGCGCCAACATGTGATCGCCCCTGCCTTGGCCGTACATCCGTGGCTAGAGCCAGAGCTGAAGGTTCTGTAAAGCGCTCGGCTATTGCCATTGCAGCCCTCGCCGCACAGGCATAGGTGTTTTGTATCAGCCCTTATAAATTAGGTCTTATCATGCAGTTGCCCCCACCAAAAAGCACGCGCCCCGCCAGCCTACGCCCAGAATATACCGCCAAGATCACCGCTGAAACCGGTTTGAGCGACGAAGTTCTGACCAAGGTGGTTCATAGCTTTTACGCTAAGGTCCGCGCCGATGCGTTGCTTGGCCCGATCTTCAACACGCGCATTTCTGACTGGGACACGCATTTGGCCAAATTGGTCGATTTCTGGTCATCGGTTGTGCTGATGAGCGGGCGCTATCATGGCCAACCCATGCCTGCCCATATGCCGCTGCCGATTGACGGCGCGCATTTTGAGCGCTGGTTGGCCTTGTTTGACCAGACCGTGACCACGCTTTGCACGGGTGAGGGCGCCGCCTTGCTCAATGCCCGTGCCGGGATGATCGCAGGCGCTATTCAGAGCAACCTAAACCGGCAGCGCCACAGCGCCTGAGGGCTGCGGTTGCTTGCAAACCAGCGGCCAAATAGCTAGGTAAACATTATATCCTATAGGCTAAAACCCAGTATTTTCAGCCGCCCTTTGAGCGTTATGTGGTGAAACAGGTGGTGTTAATGCAACAAAAAACAGCGCGGCCCGGTGCGCTTTCACCGCCCGTTCGACTGCCCGTTCGACTGGCCGTTCGACTGGCCGGAACCGGCCATGCCTTGCCCGCAAATATGGTCAGTTCTGAAGAGCTTGATAAGCAACATGGTTTTGAGCCGGGCTATTTGGCCCGCCTTTCTGGTGTGCAAAGCCGCCCGGTTTGCGGTGATGAGAACCAGATTGATCTGGCGGTTGCCGCCGCTGAGATGGCGATTGCCGAGGCCGGGATCGCAGTGACGGATATTGATCTGGTGCTCGGGGCCAGCGGCATTCCCTATCAAACATTGCCCGCCACAGCGCCGCTGGTCATGGGCCGGCTGGGGCTGTCTGAGGGCAAAGCCGCGGCGTTTGATGTCAACGCCACCTGTCTTAGCTTTTTGACAGCGCTTGATATTGCCGCGCTCAAAGTGGCCAGCGGTGCCTGTCGCGCGGCGCTTATTTTCTCGTCCGAGATCGCCTCGCGGGCCTTGCCGTGGCAGCGCCAGCCCGATGTTGCCGCCTTGTTTGGCGATGGCGCGGGGGCGGCGGTGGTCATGCCTGCGGTGCGCGGCGGGCTGCGGGCCAGCATGATGCGGACCTATCCGTCGGGCTACGCTGCTTGTGAAATAGGCGCCGGCGGCACCCGGTTTGATCTGCAATATCAGCGCGAAGCGTTCATGGAACATGCGGTTTTCTCAATGGACGGCAAAGCTCTGTTTCGCCTAACCCGTCGGTATTTCGCCGCATTTCTCGATGATGTTTTGCTGGCCGCCGGTTGGGCGCGGGGCGATGTGGATCTTGTCGTGCCTCACCAAGCCAGCCCGCTGGCCTTGCAACACCTCATCATACAAAGCGGGCTGGCACCTGAACGGATCGTCAATATTGCCGCCAGCCACGGCAACCAAATTGCCGCCTCCATTCCCATTGCCCTCGACATGGCCCGCAAGCAGGGCCGGATCGGGCCGGGCGCGCGGGTGCTGATGATCGGCACATCGGCGGGCGTGTCGTTTGGTGCCATCGCGTTGGAGATGTAGCGCATGGCGCGGGTCGTCGTTAGCGGGGCCACGGGCTTTTTGGGCGGGGCGGTTGTGCGGCATTTGCGCCAAAATGGCCATGGTGTGGTGGCGCTAGGCCGCGACCGGGGGCGCTGCGCGGTGTTGGCGCGCCAAGGGGCCACCGCGTGCTTCGATCTGTCGTTGCCCCTGCCAGACAGGTTGGCCCAAAAGATCGGCGCGGCCGACGCCTTTGTGCATTGTGCCGCACTGTCATCGCCTTGGGGCCGCTTGGCTGCTTTTGAGGCCGCCAATGTTACCGGCACGGCCAATGCCTTGCACCTGGCCAAGGCTTTGGGTGTGCGCCGCTTCGTCAATATCTCATCGCCGACCATCTGTTTTGCCCTGCGCGACCAGCTCAATCTTGCCGAAGACCAGCCCTTGCCGCCGCCGATAAACGCCTATGCGCAGACCAAGGCCGCCGCCGAGCGTTTGGTCTTGGATCAGCCAGATCTGGGCCCGGTTAACCTGCGGCCACGTGGGCTATATGGCCCCGGTGAGACCACGCTGTTGCCGCGGCTATTGGCGGCGGCAAAACATGGCAGACTGCCGATGATCGGGCAGGGCGGGGCGATAGACCTGACTTATATTAGCGACGCGGTGGCGGCGGTTGAGGCGGCCTTGTTTGCGCCAGTGGCAGCCCAAGGCCAGACATTTCACATCTCAGGCGGCGAGATGGCGTCCATTCGCGATATCGTCGAACAGACCTGTGCCGCCTTTGGCCAACAGGTTCGCTGGCGGCCTGTGCCGCTGGCCCCGGCGATGATGCTGGCGCGGGCGGCGCAGGCCGTGTCGCTCATATTGCCCGGCGGGCGAGAGCCGCGCATAACCCCTTATGCGCTGGGACTGTTTGCTTACCGCCAAAGCCTTGATATCAGTAAAGCCGCCAATATGCTGGGCTGGGCGCCAAAGGTCGGCTTTAGCGCCGGCCTCGCTATGACAGTCTCGCTATGACAGTCCCGTAATGACAGTAAAGGCCGCCAATCCATGACGCCACTTTTTGCCAATAGCGGCTTTATCCGCGCCAAAGAACGGCTTGTGCTCAAGGGCGGACTTTGGGGCCGGTCGGTAAAGCTGCGGGTGCGCTACGGCGTGGTCCGCCACCCCAAAGCGGGGGTCATCTTGGTCGATACCGGATATGGCCCGCTGCCTGCTGACCCGGGGCCGGGTCTACGGCTTTATAATAAAGTGTTGCGGCCAGAGCTGGTGGCTGCGCAAGCCCCGGCCGAAGTGCTGCGCCAGATTGGGGCTGAGATGGCCGATGTGCAGCTGATTATTCTCACCCATTTTCACGCTGATCATTTGGGCGGGCTGAGCCTGTTTCCCAACGCCCAGATCATGGCGCGCAGGTCGGTCTATGAAAATATCAAAAACCGCTCGAAGCTGAGCAACCCGCACCACGGCGTGTTTACCAGCCTATTGCCTGATAATCTGGGCGCGCGGATGACGGATGTTGCAACGCTGCCCATGTGTGCCGCCCCGCTGGGCCTTGGCGAAGGGCATGACCTTCTGGCCGATGGATCAATGCTGGCCATCGATTTACCCGGCCATGCCGAAGGCCATTTTGGCATTTGTTTTCCACAACTTACCACGCCGCTGCTTTACGCGGTCGATGTGCAATGGCTGCATTTGGCTTGCCATGAGGCACGCTTGCCCGGCCTGCCAACCACGCTGATAATGGATGACAAAGCCGCCGCCCTCCGCTCTTCGGCCAAGGCCGCGCAGTTTAGTGCTGCTGGCGGTGATCTGGTGTTGTGTCACGCGCCAGAGCTGGGCCGGTTTGACCTTGGATATGGTGCGCCATGAGCGGGCATTGGCAAAGTGTCGCTGCCTTTACCTCTACGCTCTGGGCGACCCGGCGCGGCCGTTCGCGCGCCAGTTTTGAGCGCTGGCAGAGACGCCGCTTGAGCGAATGGGTGCATGATGCCGTGCCCCGCGTTAGCTATTATGCCAGCCAGCCGACGCCACAATGGCTGGGCGATTTGCCGATCATCGACAAGGCGCTGGTCATGCGCCGGTTCAAAGATTTTAACATTGGCCGGGTCACTGCCGAGCAGGGCTGGCAGGCCTACGAGGACGGCGGCAAGCTGACTGTAGGCGACACCGAGCTGGCCATTGGCTGTAGCACCGGCACCAGCGGCAACCGCACGCTTTATGCGATCACGGCCGCCGAACAACAACGCTGGCTGGGGGTGATCTTGGCCAAGGCCTTGCCCGGTTTTATGTTTCGGCGCGAGCGGGTGGCGATCATCCTGCCGCAACTTTCGGCGCTTTATGAGACCGCCAACCAAAGCGCGCGGATCTCTGTGCGGTTCTTTGGCCTGCAAAACGGTATCGAGGCATGGATAAAAGAGCTGGTGCAGTTCGCGCCGACAACAATCGTCGCCCCGCCGCGGGTGCTGCGCCACTTGGCTGATACTCAGCCGGGCCTCGCACCGCAGCGGATATTTGCCGCTGGCGAAACGCTGGACCGCAATGACAGGGTGGCGATCGAGGCCGGTTTTGATCTGGAGCTTGGGCAGATCTACATGGCCAGCGAGGGCTTGCTTGGCGTTAGCTGCGCCCATGGCAAGCTGCATTTAGCCGAAGACACCACCTACTTTGAGTATGAGCCGGTGGCCGGCGGGCTGGTCACGCCGCTGATCACCTGTTTTCGGCGCGATTATCAGATTATGGCCCGCTACCGGATGAACGATCTGCTGCGGCTGGCCCGTATTCCCTGTAGCTGCGGCTCGCCTTTGCAGGCGGTTGACCAAATAGTTGGCCGGATGGATGATGTGTTTGTCTTTGAGCAGCCCCTGCGTGACAAGGTGCTGATAACGCCTGATGTTATCCGCAATGCCGTTCTAGATAGTGACCGGACGATCTCTGATTTTCGGGTGGTGCGGCTGGCTGACGGTACGGTCGAGCTGACCTTGCCGCCCGAGCTGAGCCCGGCGCAGGTGGCCGCAGCGCAGGCCGAGCTGATGCAGGTTTTTACGCGCAATGGTCTTGATCCGGTGGTCCGCCTCGGGCAAGCCAAGCTGAGCTTTGAGCCGGGGCAAAAGCTGCGCCGGGTTGAGAACAGGTATCATAATAACGAGTGCTGATTTTACTGTTTTGTGATAGCTATGAGTTATGAACGCAACCCTGCGCCATTTAGAATTCTTCGCCGCCCTTTGTGACAAAGGCCATTTTGGCCTCGCTGCCGCCGCCTGCAATGTGTCGCAACCGGCTTTGTCTGTCAAAATACGCGAGTTCGAAGAGCTGCTGGGATCGCCGCTGATTGACCGCTCGGCAAGGCCATTCTCGGTCACACCTTTTGGCGCTGACATCTTGCAACGTGCGCAAGATATTCTGAGCCAAATGAATGCGTTAGAAGCCAGTGCCCGGTTTGTGCGCGGCCTCGAAGGGCCGTTTCGCCTCGGTATTATTCCGACCATTGCGCCGTATCTTTTGCCCGGTGCATTGGGCTTGGTGCAACAGAAATTGCCCGCGTTAGAGCTGCAACTGCGCGAAGCCATGACCGATGATCTGCTTGATGAGCTGCAGGCCGGCGCGCTAGATGCCTGCATATTGGCGACCGAAGTTGAGACACCTGACCTCGTGCAAATGCCGCTGTTTACCGACAGGTTTTATCTGGCCATGCAAGAACAGCAGGCCACAGAGCTGGGCCTTAAAGATGGGCATATCTTGCCCAAAGATTTGGAGCCGCTCAAGTTGCTGCTACTGGCCGAGGGGCATTGTCTGCGCGGCCAAACCGCAGGTATTTGCCAGATGAGCAGTAAGGAAACGCTTGATCAGGTTGGCGCGAGTTCATTGATGACCCTCGCCGGGCTGGCGGCCAGCGGCTACGGCGTGACACTGCTGCCGCAGATCGCGGTTGACGCGCAGGTCATGCAAAGCGGGCTGGCGGTCATGCGGCTGGCCGCGCCCGAGCCTGAGCGGGTGATATCG
>JAESRD010000375.1 GCA_016764835.1 Paracoccaceae bacterium
GTGCCGCCCGGTGATCCGGCGCTGGATTGGGATATGAACCTCGGCGCACAGATTGATCGGTTCTTGGCCGATAGTGCGGGCCAAGACCGCAGCGTTTTGACGGCCGTGGTGATGATTGGCGGCAATGATTATGGCCATCTCGACGGGGCGACGGCGGCCGAGCTGATTGCCTCGGCGCTTAACCTGCTCAGCGATGTCGCTGGTGCGACCATAGAGGCGGCCCAAGACCTATGCGATGCGGGGGTTGGCGCTGTCGTCGTGTGCACGGTGCCGTCAGCCGAGTTCTTCCCGGTCTTTGCCGATGCAGCGCCCGCAGAACTGGCGGCGGCCTCGGTCTTGCTTGACCTGCATAATGCCGCGATCAAGAACGCGGTTAATGAACTGGCCGATCAGGGCTATGAGGTGCGTGTGATTGACATGGCCGCCATGGCCGAGGCGATTGCTGATGATCCGACCGCGTTTGGCCTGTTGGCAGGCTACGGCGATACGTTGATCGACGACCCCAGCGTGCTTGATGATTTTGACGCTGATCAGGTTGCGTTTTGGGACGGGTTGCACCCGACCACGGCCACGCATGGGGTTATGGGCAGCTTCTTTGCCCATGCGCTTGAAAACGAGGTACGGGCGCTGAATGACGGTGACAATGCCGCCTTTGCCGGGGCGCTGGATGAGCTGGTGCTTGGCTATGGCGGCGATGATTTGATCATTGGCGGCGCAGGCGACGATGTTCTCATTGGTGGCACCGGCGATGATTTCCTGATCGGCGGCGCCGATGATGATGTGATCATGGGCGGCAGCGATGCCAATGTGGTTTATGGCGGCGCGGGCACCGATATCTTGTCCTCAACCGGGACAGGCGATTTCATTCATGGCGGCGCAGATGATGATGTGATCGTGCTTTCGGGCGATCAAGCTTTTGCCAATGGCGGCGCCGGCGCGGATACATTCATCTGGATCGACCCATCCTTGCTGGCGGGCGGTTCAACGACCAATGTGATCGAAGGCGGGCTGGGCGAAGACACGCTGTATCTGGTGCTCAGCAGCGACCAGATCGCACAACTTGAAACAGGCGTGTTGAATGATCCGTCTCAGCTGGGGCTCACACTCTCTGGTATTGAGAACATTGAGATTATCGAAGAGCGCGCGGGGCTGTCGGCTCTGAGTGACATGGACTGGTTTGAGACTGCCGATTTGTGGGGCATCTTGTAAAAGCCTAGCGGGCGAGGTCGCCCTCTTTGTAAAGGCTAGCGGGCGAGGTCGCCCTCGCCCGCTCAATCTTACGGCATGAGCATGCCACCATTCACCTCGATCACTTGGCCGATGATGTAGCCTGACAGCGCCTCGGAGGCCAAAAACAGATAGGCACCGACGCATTCTTCGGCCACGGCCAAGCGGCCCTGCGGCACGTTGCTTTTCATAATCACCATCTGTTCGGCGGTTGAATAGCGCTCATGGAACGGGGTGGTGATGACGCCGGGGGCGACGCCGTTGACCCGAATGCCGTCGCCGATCAGCTCTTTGGCCATGCCGCGGGTAACATTGGAGACAAAGGCCTTGGACGAGCCATAAAGCCCAGCGCCGCCGCTGGCACCGTTGCGCGCCGCCACCGAGGTGGTGTTGATAATAAACCCGCCCCCTGCCCGGCGCAGATGCGGGATCGCCGCTTTGGAGGCTGTCAGCACTGAGCGGGCATTGAGGTCCATGATCTGATCATAGTCTCCATCGGTGACATCGGCGTAATCAACCCGTTTGACCATGCCGCCAGCATTGTTGATCAAGCCATCAAGCCGGCCAAAATGAGCGGCAGTGGCGTTGACAGCCTTGGCCAGCTCGGTTGAAGAACAGGCATCGGCCTTGACCAAAAAAGCCTCGCCGCCGGCGGCAATGATGACATCGGCCACCTGTTCGGCGGCGTCTTTGCTTGAGTTGTAATGCACGCCGACCTTGGCGCCCTGTGCGCCAAACTCACGGGCCAGCGCCGCGCCAATGCCAGTCGAGGCCCCCGTTATAAGCACCGCCTTACCGGCAAGATCAGGGATATTGAGTTGTGCGACGGTCATGGCGAGCTCCAAAGCTGTGATTTAGGGCATAATTGCGCGATATTAGCGATAACGCAAAGCGATTTATTGGGGGCTCTGGCGCGCATGGCCGCGCAAACAAAAGAACACCTGCGCAAACGGAAAAAGGCGGCATATAGAATGCCGCCTTTCGCCAAAATTGTTTCGATCGGTTTAGTTGCCAGTTGCGTTGGCAATGTCGATTGTCAGGCCGGGGCCCATTGTCGAACAAATAGCGATCTTCTTCATATATGTGCCTTTGGCACCAGAAGGACGCGCCTTGGAGACGGCGTCGATCAGCGCGCGGACGTTCTCTTCGAGCTTTTCAGCCGAGAAGCTGGCTTTACCAACGCCAACGTGGATCACGCCAGCTTTTTCAGCTTTGAACTGAACTTGGCCGCCTTTGGCAGCTTTAACAGCAGCGGCGACATCCATGGTCACTGTGCCAATCTTCGGGTTTGGCATCAGATTGCGCGGCCCAAGGATTTTGCCCAAACGGCCAACGATTGGCATCATGTCTGGTGTGGCAATACAGCGATCAAAGTCGAGCGTGCCGCCCTGAATGGTCTGCATCAGGTCTTCGGCGCCAATAATGTCTGCGCCAGCTGCTTTAGCTTCATCAGCCTTATCGCCGCGCGCAAAGACAGCAACGCGGACGTTTTTGCCGGTGCCGTTTGGCAGGGTGATTGTGCCACGAACCATTTGGTCAGCGTGACGCGGGTCAACACCGAGGTTGATTGCCAGCTCAATGGTTTCGTCAAACTTAGCGACAGCTTGGGCTTTGACCAATGCAACAGCGTCAGAAACCGTCAGATTGCTTTTGCCAGCAAATGCTTCGCGTGCGGTGCGGGTACGTTTACCTAGTTTAGCCATGATTTACCCCTTCACCTCGACGCCCATCGAACGGGCAGAGCCCATGATGATCAGCATTGCGCCTTCAATGTCATTTGCATTGAGGTCTTGCATCTTTGCTTCTGCAATCTCACGCACCTGCTTTTGCGTTACCGAACCGGCAACGATCTTGCCTGGCTCTTCAGAGCCCTTAGGCCGGTTGCGCTTCCCAACAGGCTTGAGGCCCGCGGCTTTCTTGAGGAAAAACGACGCTGGCGGCGTTTTGGTCTCAATGGTGAAGGACTTATCTTGGTAATACGTAATAACAGTCGGGATTGGGGCACCAGGCTCCATGTCGGCTGTTTTAGCGTTAAACGCTTTTACGAATTCCATGATGTTAATGCCGCGCTGACCCAGTGCAGGGCCTACGGGTGGGGATGGATTTGCCTTACCGGCACCGACTTGCAGCTTTAGCTGACCTACGACTTTTTTAGCCATGCGATCTACTCCTTTGCGTGGTGAGAAATTACCTCACCGTTCCAATCTGGCCACCGGGCGCGCCCGACAACCGCTATGTTGCGTGGTCCGGCAGGCGCACCGCGGCGCGCCCAGCCTCCCACGGACCCGTTGCCGGGCCGCTCACATCAAACCTGTTTAGAGACTTGCGTGAATTCGAGTTCAACCGGGGTGGCCCGGCCAAA
>JAESRD010000376.1 GCA_016764835.1 Paracoccaceae bacterium
ATGTTCCATTTTATATGGCGACGGACACATGCCAGAAGGTCATATTTTTGGCTATGCAGACAGCTATGTTCAAAATCCAGACAGCCACCCAATGCAATATTTGGCGCAGCTGTTGTCAGCACAGGGCTGGGCCAACGCCTTTATCGGGCTGGAGATGGATAACTACTATTTCACCGCCGCCGCCTAATTGTCACTGCTGCAAAACCTGCCCAATGCCAACTGGGTAAATACCAATGTGCTGGTCAACTGGCAGCGCGCGGTCAAAAGCCCGGCTGAGATCACCTATATGCGCCGCGCCGCTAAAATCGTAGAGAAAATGCACGCGACCATTCGTGAGCGCGCCGAGCCGGGCATGAAGAAAAACCAGCTTATCGCAGATATTTATCATGCCGAGATCACCGGCGCCGACGGATATTGGGGCGATTACCCGTCAATCGTGCCGCTCGCCCCGTCAGGGCCAGATGCCACAGCGCCGCATCTCACGTGGGATGACAGCATTCTCAAACAGGGCGAAGCCACATTTTTTGAGATAGCAGGCGTGTATCGCCGCTACCACGCCCCCCAGTCGCGCACCTTGTTCTTTGGCGACCCACCGGCAAAATACCGCGCCGCCGAGGCCGCCGTTCTCGAAGCCGTCGCCGCCGGGATGGCGCAAGCAAAACCCGGCAATTTTGCCGAAGATATCGCCAATGCCTTTAATGCTTGCCGCCACAAGCACGGCTTCAAGAAAGACAGCCGCTGTGGCTATCCAATCGGCCTGTCCTACCCCCCAGATTGGGGCGAACATACCTACTCGCTGCGCTGCGATGACAAGACAATATTAGAGCCCGGAATGACCTTTCACTTCATGCCCGCTCTGTGGCTCGATGATGGCGGCATAGAAATGACAGAACCGGTTATGCTCACCAATGACACGCTGGCCCAATGGGACCGCGGCACTTTTTTTCATCCCTCAACCCATCTGGCCCAACATGCCCGTGGCGACACGCCAACACGGGTCATAAAGAGCGGCAAAGGCGTCTATATTTTTGATCGCGATGATCGCAAAATGCTCGATGCTTTTGCCGGTCTCTATTGTGTAAATGTTGGTTACGGTCGTACTGAAATCGCCGAAGCTATCTCAAAACAGGCCCATGAATTGGCCTATTATCACTCCTATGTCGGGCATGGCACCGAGGCGTCTATCACCCTTTCAAAGATGATATTGGACCGGGCTCCAGTAAATATGTCCAAGGTCTATTTCGGCCAAAGTGGCTCTGATGCCAATGAAACTAACATTAAATTAGTGTGGTATTACAATAACATACTCGGACGCCCTGCCAAGAAGAAGATCATCTCACGTTGGCGCGGCTATCACGGTTCAGGGCTGATGACCGGCTCACTTACCGGGCTAGAACTGTTCCATAACAAGTTCGATTTACCGCTGTCACAGGTGGTGCATACCTCAGCCCCCTATTACCTGCGCGGTGCCGCACCCGGCTTGTCTGAGCAAGAGTTTTCTGCCGATTGCGCCGCCAATTTAGAAACACTTATTCTGGCCGAAGGCCCAGATACGGTGGCCGCCTTTATTGGCGAACCGGTGCTGGGCACAGGCGGCATTGTCCCGCCGCCCGCGGGCTATTGGGCAGCGATTCAGACCGTACTAAAGAAGTATGACATCCTGCTCATCGCTGACGAAGTGGTCACTGGCTTTGGCCGTCTTGGCACAATGTTTGGCGCTGAGCATTACGATATTAAGGCCGATATCATCACCATCGCCAAGGGCTTAACATCGGCCTATGCGCCGCTCTCCGGCTCCATCATCAGCAGCGAAATGTGGAAAGTTCTGGAGCAGGGCACCGATGAAAATGGCCCCATCGGCCATGGTTGGACTTACTCGGCCCATCCTATTGGGGCGGCGGCCGGCGTGGCCAATTTAAAGCTGATTGACGCGCTGGGTTTGGTGCAAAATGCAGGCTCAACCGGGGCCTATTTGCGCGCGCAATTACAGGCTGCCTTTGAGGATCACCCCAATGTGGTGCAGGTGCGCGGCGAAGGCCTACTTTGCGCCGTCGAATTTGGCGAAACCAAATCACCCTTAGCCTTTTTCGATCCGGCAAAAAAGGTGGGCTACGCAATCTCGGCCGCAATGGCCGCGCGCAACGTTATTGCCCGCGCCATGCCCCAAGGCGACATTATCGGCTTCGCCCCGCCGCTTTGCATAACCCGCCAAGAAGTTGACCACGTGGTCTCGGTCGCCCAAGAGGCCGTGGCCGACGTGCTCGGCTAGGGCGCTCACCTTTTGGCGCCGCGCCTGCGCCAGCCGCCGCACGGCCCCGCACACCACTGCACCTTTTTCTTCTGACGCAAATCGACTATCCTGAACAAGAATATGCCTGAACAAGAATATGCCTGAGCAAGAATATGAAAATCAACAGACGTCTTTTCCTTGCGGGCTGCGCCACATCAAGCATCGCGGCATGTGGCGGCACCGCCTCGCCGCTAGACCCTGTCATCCCGACAGGCTTGCCCGCAGATCTCAGACCCGCCGCAAACGCGGATTTCGCCCATTGGCTGGTGTCATTTCGCCCCCGTGCCCGCCGTGCTGGCATCTCATCGGCAACGTTAGATCTGGCGCTCAGCAGCGCTGGCTACCTCCCTGGCGTCGTCACCCGTGATGGCACCCAGATCCACACACGCCGCACATTAGAAGAATATCTCTCCATCGCCACCTCAGATGAAAGGCTGGCAAAAGGCCGCACAGCCTTTGCCAGGCAGGCAGATTTGCTCGCCGCCATTGAGGCGCAATATGGCGTCGATGCCCGGATCGTCACCGCAATCTGGGGCATGGAAAGCCAGTTCGGCGAACGGCGCGGCCAAATCCCGGTCATCTCATCAACGGCGACCTTGGCCTTTCATGGGCGGCGCGCAGACTTTTATGAAAACCAGCTCATCGCCGCCCTGCGCATCCTTGATCACGGCGATACCACCGCACAAAACTTAACCGGCAGTTGGGCCGGTGCCATGGGCCATACCCAGTTTATTCCCACGTCTTATCAAGCATTTGCCGTTGATTTCACCGGTGACGGACGCCGCGATATCTGGGGCGACAACCCCGCCGATGCGCTGGCCTCAACAGCCAGCTATTTGGCACGAAACGGCTGGCACAGTGGGTTGCGCTGGGGCGCAGAGACCGGAACCGGCGGCCCCGCTGGCCGCATCATTCAGCCACAAAACGGCGGTGTGCGTTTCACAGTGACCCGCAATTTCAATGTTATCAAAACCTATAATAACTCTGATTTTTATGCAGTTGCCGTCGGCCATTTGGCAGACAGGATCGGTGGCGCCGGCCCGTTGCTGGGCAGCTTTCCAGCAGATGAAAACGGGTTATCCAGAAACGACCGTCTCGCCATTCAGCGCGGTCTCGTCGCTTACGGCTATGACATTGGCACAATCGACGGCGTCATCGGCGCAAAGACCGAAGCCGCAATACGAGACTTTGAGCAAAGCCGAGGCCGCGCCGTTACCGGCATAGCCTCCGCCGAATTGCTTGCCATTTTACGCTGATACACCCACGTTCTTTGACACGCATGCAGCGCCACCAGAGCCGCCCCTGCCAAGCATCACAAACCGAGCAATCACGGCGCGTCAAACAAGCCAAACCTTTGTCAAACCGTCTGACGCGCTTTACCTAGAAGTAAAATGCCTCAACTTCCTTGCGCCGACCAATCGCGAATGCATCGGCCACATGCGTCATTGGCGTCAGATCAGTATCAGAGGCGCCCGCCTCAATCAGCGCCGCCATGCGCGCATAAAGCCCCGCATATTCGCGGTCCGGCGCCTCGCTTTGCAGCACCCCGTCAATGCTCAGTTTCGCGCCACCATGTTGCAACAGCATAGCGCCTTGCGCGGTTTCAACCGCAATATCCCATGTTTGCGGCCCCTCTTGCAGCCAGTCCAGCACCATATTCACCGGCCCGCCACCGGGGTTATGAAACGCCACCTGCGCCGCAATCGGCGTGTCACAATTGGCCGGAAATTCCAACACGGCAGATTTCACGAATACCGCATTGGGCATAATCTCAGTCAACACCGACAAAGCGTTAATACCGGGGTCAAAAACCCCCATGCCGCCCGCCTGCCAGATCCAATCTTGCCCCGGATGCCAAAGCCGCACATCTTCTTTCCAAGTGATCTCAACGCCGGTTATCTGCTTCCCAGCCAGCCATTCCTTGGCATCGGCCACCGCCGCCGCGTAGCGCGAATGCCAGGTCACAAACAGGCTCACACCCTTGGCTTCGGCCATGCGGATCAATTCATGACATTCGCTCAGCGTCGCCCCCGGCGGCTTCTCAAGCATCACATGCCGCCCGGCCGCAATCGCCTTGGCCGCATAGTCAAACCGCACCGCAGGCGGCATACAAAGCGACACGAGCTGCGTGTCAGGCTGGGCGCTCAGCATCGTCTCGATATCGACAAAGTTCTGCGCGCCCTCAACTTTTGCATTGCGGCTCACTGCCGCCGTCAGCGTAAAGTCAGGGCTGTTCTCAATCGCCGGAATATGCTGATCACGGGCGATTTTGCCAATGCTAACAAGCGCGGTATTTATAGGCATTAATGGCTGTCCTTACCAACGGGGCTGCCACGGCAACCCTTAAGAAAATCAAAGTCTGCGCCAGTATCGGCGCCCTCCACATGCTCGTAAAACAGTTGCGCATAGCCGCCCTTTGGCGCCTCTACTGCAGGCACCCAGCTGGCCAGCCGCGCCGCCAGCTCAGCGTCAGATATCTCTAGGACCAAGCTGCGCCCCGGCACATCAAGCGATATCATATCACCGTTTTGCACCACAGCCAACGGCCCGCCAGCGGCGGCCTCAGGCGTGGTGTGCAACACAACCGTGCCATATGCCGTGCCTGACATCCGCGCATCTGATATCCGCACCATATCGGTAATCCCCTTGCGCAAAATCTTCGGCGGCAAGCCCATATTGCCCACCTCAGCCATGCCCGGATAGCCCCGTGGCCCGCAATTTTTCAGCACCATGATACAGGTCTCGTCAATGTCGAGATCCTCGTCGTCGATCTTGGCTTTATAGTCGTCAATGTCCTCAAACACGACAGCCCGCCCCCGATGAACCAACAAATGCTCACTGGCCGCAGACGGTTTCAAAACCGCCCCCTTAGGTGCTAAATTTCCGTGCAAAACCGCGATCCCGCCCTGCGGTGTCAGCGCCTTTTCAACCGGCAATATCACATCCTCATTCCAGTTCTGCGCGTCTTCAACCTCGCTCCAAAGGCTCTTGCCAGACACTGTCAGCGCCTCTTTATGCAGCAACCCCGCCTCACCTAAGCGCTTGATAACAACCGGTAAACCACCCGCATAGAAGAACTCTTCCATCAGATATTTACCCGATGGCATCAGGTTCACAATCGTCGGCACATCGCGCCCGCAGCGGTCCCAGTCAGCCAAGGTCAGATCAACCCCAACCCGCCCGGCAATCGCCAGCAAATGGATCACCGCATTGGTCGAGCCACCAATCGCGCCATTGGTCCGTATCGCGTTTTCAAACGCCTCTTTGGTCATTATATCCGATGGCTTCAGATCATCCTTGACCATGTCAACAATTCGCCTGCCGCTGACATGCGCCATCACCCGCCTGCGGCTATCCACCGCCGGAATCGCGGCATTGCCAGACAAAGCCATGCCCATCGCCTCGGCCATACTGGCCATGGTGCTGGCCGTGCCCATCGTGTTGCAACCACCCGCCGAACGGCTCATGGCAGCCTCAGCCTCCAAAAAATCATCCCGGCTCATCTTCCCGGCCTTAATGTCCTCAGACATCTGCCAAAGCGCTGTGCCAGAGCCAACCCGCTCACCGCGAAACCAGCCGTTCAGCATCGGCCCGCCAGACACCGCTATCGCCGGCAGATCAACCGATGCCGCCCCCATCAGCAGCGACGGCGTGGTCTTGTCACAGCCAACCAAAAGCACAACCCCGTCCAGCGGATTAGCCCGGATCGCCTCCTCAACATCCATCGCTGCAAGGTTGCGGTACATCATTGCCGTTGGCCGCAAAGCGCTCTCGCCAGTCGAAAACACAGGGAACTCCAACGGCAAGCCACCAGCCTCATAAATCCCGTGCTTCACCCGCTCAGCCAGATCGCGCAAATGCGCATTGCACGGCGTCAGCTGCGACCATGTATTGCAAATCCCAATCACCGGTCGCCCGTCAAACAGATCAGCTGGCAGCCCTTGGTTTTTCATCCAAGATCGGTGGTAAATATGGTCGCGACTATCGCCGCCAAACCATTCCTGCGAACGCAATTTGCGCGGCCATTTAGCGGGCACAAAAGTCATGACTTCTCCTAGAGTATTTGTACCCGTTTGGCGGTGGCTATGGGGGCAGTTTCTTTGAGCACATTGCGCAACGGCAACCCAAAAGTACTTGATTCTATTTCAAAAATATCACCGTCCTCGGCTTTTATCCCATCGGCAAATGACAGCGTCGCCGTGCCGAACATATGCACATGCACATCGCCGGGCTGACAAAACACATCATACTTAAAATGATGGTGCTCAAGGTTGGCCAAAGTATGCGACATGTTGGCCTCGCCCGAGGCAAACGGCTTTTGCCAATGCACCGCACCATCCCGCAAAATCCGTGACATGCCCTGCACATCATCAGGCAATTCACCCAGCAATATCTCAGGGCCAAAGGAACAAGGCCGCAATTTCGAATGCGCCAAGAACAAGTAGTTTACCCGCTCGGTCACATGGTCTGAAAACTCATTGGCCAGCGCAAAACCCACCCGAAACGGCGTGCCATCCGGTCCAATCACATAGATCCCGGCAATCTCGGGCTCCTCGCCGCCATCCATGGCAAAACTAGGCGATGTCAGCGCCTGCCCCGGCGCCACGGCCATCGTGCCATTGCCCTTGTAAAACCACTCCGGCTGCGCGCCAACTTCGCCCGCCTCAGGCCGCCCGCCCTTAAGCCCCATCTGAAACATCTTCATCGAATCCGTCAGATTCTCGGTCGCACCCGCATGCATGGCATCACGCGTCGAGGCACTACCCAGATGGGTCAGCCCTGTGCCAGTCAGATGCATATGTGTCGGATCAGGATGGTTGATCGGCAACTGCAAACGCGCGTCGCCATAGGCCTGTGCAAGATCAACCGGCGCGCCCAAACCGTGGCGGGTTATGCACTCAGTCAGGCTAATACCTGCCCCAATCGCCTCACGCGCCAAGTCGAGAAGACTGCCCGCATCTTTGACAATATATGCTTCGCTGCCCTCGCGTGCCACCACATTTAGCTCACCGCTTGCGCTCAAAATTTGTGAAACCAGCACCTGCTCTATCCTTGTTTGTTCTTGTTATATACATCGAAAATTACCGCGGCCAGCAGTACCAAACCTTTGATAATCTGTTGATAATCAATACCAATGCCCATGAGTGACATGCCGTTATTCATGACCCCCATGATAAACGCGCCAACAACCGCGCCCATCACCTTGCCCACACCACCTGACATTGACGCACCGCCAATGAACACAGCCGCAATCACATCCAGCTCAACCGCAAACCCCGCTTTTGGCGTCGCCGAATTAAGCCGTGCGGCAAAGATCAGCCCGGCCAAAGCCGCCAAAACACCCATGTTGATAAAGGCCAAAAACGTCAGCCTCTTGGTTTTAATCCCCGACAGGTTCGCAGCCTTTTCATTGCCGCCAACCGCATACATCCGTCGGCCGATCGTGGTTTTCTCAGTGATAAATGCGTAGATCACCGTCAGCACAGTCATGCTTATCAGCACATTTGGCAGGCCGCGAAACGTCGCCAGTTTGTAGCAAACAAAGATCAGCGCGCTGGCAACAATCACATTGCGGGCAATGAAAAACGCAATCGGTTCGCCCTCGATCCCGTAAGCTTTATCGCGCGCCCGGCCGCGTAGCCCCAGCCAAACGATAATTGCCGCAGCTATCACGCCAAGGCTCAGCGCCCCAGTGTTAAATCGCCGCACACCGAGCCGCTCGGCAATGTTTTCGCCAACACTCAGGGGAAAGAAATCAGGAATAAACCCAGTCGACAATGCCTGAAACTCACGTGGAAACGGCCCGACAGATTGCCCCTCTAGCAGCCAGAGCGACATGCCGCGAAACACCAACATCCCCGCCAGCGTCACGATAAACGGTGGAATATTCCAAAACGCCACCCAGTAGCCCTGTGCCGCACCAATCATGCCGCCCACTACCAAACATATTGGCACAGCGACCCACATTGGCAGGTCCCATTGCACGATCATCACCGCCGCCAGCGCGCCAACAAACCCCATGACAGAGCCGACTGACAGGTCAATATGCCCGGCAACAATGACCACAAGCATGCCAAGCGCCATTATGATTATATAGCTGTTCTGTAAGAATAAATTGGTGATATTCACCGATTTTAGCAGCACACCGTCTGTCATAATCTGGAAAAACGCCATTATAGCGATCAGCGCCAGCAGCAGCCCATATTCGCGCATGTGACTGGCCAGATAGGCTCTAATGTCAGGCTTTGATTGGCTCATTTTTATTATCCTATTCCGTCACACGTTTGCTTGCTCAAGCGCCCTATTTCGTCGCACTTTTTAGACACGCGCCTCTTCCGTCACGATATTAGACACGCGCCTATTCCGTCACGATAAACGACATAATCCGCTCTTGGCTGGCCTCATCCGCGTCAAGCACAGTCACCAGCGCACCCTCATTCATCACATAAATCCGGTCGCACATGCCCAGCAGCTCAGGCATCTCCGACGAGATCATCACCACCCCGCGCCCGTCAGCCGCCAGCTGGTTCATGATGCTATAGATTTCAAACTTGGCGCCAACATCAATGCCCCGCGTCGGTTCATCCAAGAACAGCACCTGCGGATCAGCATAAAGCCACTTTGACAGCACCACCTTTTGCTGGTTGCCCCCCGACAGGTTCACAACCTTTTGCTGCACGCTGGGTGTGCGAATATTCATCGCCTGGCGGTATTTCTCCGCCACCTTCTGCTCTTCACCGTCGCTAATAACCCCGCCCTTAGACACCCCGGCCAAATTGGCCAGTGTGGTGTTGCGCAGGATCGACTCTTCCAAAATCAGCCCCAGTTCTTTGCGGTCCTCGGTGCAATAAGCCAGCCCGGCCTCAATCGCCCGGTCAACCTTTGAGACATCAATCTCAACACCCCGCAAAGTCACCTGACCCGAAATATTGCGGCCATAACTTTGGCCAAAAATACTCATGGCCAGCTCGGTCCGGCCAGAGCCCATCAGCCCGGCAATGCCAACAATCTCGCCGCTGCGCACATTGAAGTTCACATCGCTAATCACCTGCCGGTCGCGGTGCTCCGGGTGCCAAACATTCCAGTTCTTCACCTCAAACAATGTCTCGCCAATATTGCGCTCTCGGTCCGGATACCGGTGCGCCATATCGCGCCCCACCATATCGCGGATAATATGTTCTTCGCTAATCTCTTCGGCCCGGCAGTCCAGCGTCGACACCGACGCCCCATCACGAATAACCGTAATCCTGTCAGCCACCTGATTGATTTCATTGAGCTTATGCGAGATCAGTATCGAGGTGATCCCCTGCCCCTGCAACTCCTTCAAGAGCCCCAGCAGCTTCTGGCTGTCATTCTCTTGCAAAGCCGCCGTCGGCTCATCCAAGATCAGCAGTTTCACATCCTTGGCCAAGGCTTTGGCAATCTCAACCAGCTGTTGCTTGCCAACACCCAGCGTGCCCACCGGCACATCCGGGCTCTCATCAAGCCCAACCTTTTGCAGCAATTCCCGCGCCATCTGGTGCATACGCGGCCAGTTCATCACCCCGCGCTCAGCAACCTCATTGCCCAGAAACAAGTTCTCAGCCACCGATAGCAGCGGCACCAAAGCCAGCTCCTGATGGATGATCGCAATCCCCATTTTCTCGCTATCGGCAATATTGCGAAACTGGGCCACTTGGCCCTCAAACAAAATCTCGCCGTCATAGCTGCCCGCCGGATATACCCCGCTCAGCACCTTCATCAGCGTCGATTTGCCCGCACCGTTTTCACCAACAAGCGCGTGAATTTCACCGGTTTCAACCCGCAGCCCAACATTATCGAGCGCCTTAACCCCCGGAAAGGTCTTGGTTATTGCGCGCATCTCAAGAAGCATAGTCATGTCAGCAGCCCCTCGGCCTGCTACCCCCCCGCATATAGCGGAGGGGTAAAGGTTTACGCTTACTGGAACTGGTCGATCGTGTAGTAACCAGAGCCAATCAGGGCCTCTTCCCAGTTGGACAGATCAACCGATACTGGCTCCAACAGGTAAGATGGCACAACGATCACGCCGTTATCATAGGTGGTTGTGTCATTGATCTCCGGCTCAGTGCCATTGATCAGCGCCTGCACCATGCCAACAGTCACACCAGCAAGGGTGCGCGTGTCTTTAAACACTGTCGAATACTGCTCGCCAGCCAACATGGAGATCACCGAAGGAACTTCAGCGTCTTGGCCAGTGACAATAGGCATTGCCACGCCGCCAGACCCATAGCCCACACCCTTGAGCGATGACAAGATACCAATCGACAGCCCATCATACGGGCTCAGCGCGCCGTGCAGATCGACGTCACCATAGTAAGCCGAAAGCAGGTTATCCATGCGTGATTGTGCAACCGCACCGTCCCAACGCAATGTGCCAACCGTGTCCATGCCAACTTGGCCAGACTGAATAACAATCGTGCCGTCCTCAATCAGCGGGTCAAGCACCGACATGGCGCCATTATAGAAGAAGAACGCGTTGTTATCGTCAGGTGAACCACCGAATAGCTCAACATTATATGGCCCGTCGCCGAACCGCTCGCCAAGACCGGCCACAAGCGAAGATGCCTGCTGAACGCCAACCTTAAAGTTGTCGAATGTCGCGTAATAATTGACGTTACCGCTTTCGCGGATCAGCCGATCATAAGCAATCACATAGATGCCAGCCGCAGCCGCATTCTCAAGCGCGTTTGATAGCGTCGTGCCGTCAATCGCGGCAATAACCAGCACATCAACACCTTTGGTGATCATGTTCTCAATCTGCGCCAGCTGGTTAGGAATATCATCCTCAGCATATTGCAGATCAGTGGTAAAACCGGCGGCTTCAAACTGCTCAACCATCGACTCGCCGTCAGATATCCAACGTGCAGATGATTTTGTCGGCATGGCAATGCCCACCGATTGCGCAGCAATCTGACTTGCCGTCAGCAGTGACATCGCAGCGGCAGCCATGATTGTCTTTTTGAATAAGTTCATAATTTCCTCCCTTTAGCGCTCTTACGAGCGGGAAATTCATTCCCTGTTTGTGAACAGCAATATGCATTGCCGTTGGCCAAAAGTAAGGGGTGCGACACATTACAGTCAAATTATTTGTTATTATGCTTACATAGCTATTATGGTATATAAAATCGAACACAAAACCGAGAAACTGCCAAATGCAAAAACCAACAAATAGCTTTTTAAACAGAGGATTAAAGCTAACCCATCTTCAGCTAATCGCCGCCCTTGCCCGCACGGGCGGCGTGCAGTTGGCGGCAAATCAGCTGTCTATCGCTCAGCCCGCCGCCTCCCGGCTGGCCATGGAAATTGAGCGCATTATCGGCCAAAAAATCCACCGCCGCGCTGGTAAAGGCATTGAGCTGACCCAGGCTGGCCATGCTTTGGCCAAACGTGCGGCGCGTATTTTGCACGAGTTGGAAGATGCGCAAAGCGACATTTCCGAGATCGGTTTGGGCCATGTTGGCAATGTCCGTATCGGCTCAGTTACCGGCCCGTCCATCAAGTATATTCTGCCGGTTCTGCGCAAAGCCCGCCTGACCATGCCCAATGTCTCTATCTCTGTCGAAGTCTCGACCAGCGATATTTTGGGCGCGCGCTTACTCAATGGCGATGTTGATTTTGTGCTTGGCCGTTTGCCCGAGGGCCATAGCCCGGCTTTGTTTGAACAACAGCCCATCGCGCTAGAGCCGGTCAGCCTGATTGCCAGAAAGGACCACGCCCTTGCTCGTGCGGCCACTGTCAGCGCCGAGCAGTTGCTCGAATTTGACTGGGTGCTGCCGTTCAAAGGCACCATCCTTTTCAATGCGATCGAACGGGCATTGCACCTGCGCGGCCTGCCACCGCCAAAGCAATGCTTCAACACCTCGTCGTTTTTGCTGACGCTGGCTCTGGTGCGCCAGTCAAACGCTATCGCCCCCATTGCTACTTCGGTCACAGATGTTTTTGCCGACGCACAGGAGCAAAACGCCCTGCGGATCATCAAGTCAGATTTTGAAGTCAGCGTTGAGGTGTTTTCCCTGCTCAAACTAGCCGACCGGGTTTTTACACCCTCGACCCAAGCGGTTTTTGAAATGGTGCAAGACATCACTCAATAGGCCATGCAGCGCCACATAACTTGACGTTATCAAAAATATTAGAAATGCCAAATTTATCTTATGCTCTAAATGGTGTAGAATCTGCTCAAAGCGCGACTCAGCGCTTGCCACACACGCAGCGACTTTAGCCACGATGGGAATGAGACATGGACAACAATGATAGCGGCAAATGCCCGGTCATGCATGGCGGCAATACCGCCAATAATAAGCCAGTGCTTGACTGGTGGCCTAACGCGCTCAACCTCAATATTTTGCACCAGCAAGATAGCAAGACCAACCCAATGGGCGCTGATTTTGACTATGCCGAAGAGCTCAAAACTCTCGATGTCGCAGCCCTCAAAGCCGACGTGCACGCCATGATGACCGATAGCAAAGACTGGTGGCCTGCTGATTGGGGTCATTATGGCGGCTTCATGGTCCGTATGGCCTGGCACTCTGCTGGCACCTACCGTCTGGCCGACGGGCGCGGCGGTGGCGGCACCGGCACCCAGCGTTTCGCCCCGCTCAACTCCTGGCCAGATAATGTCAGCCTCGACAAAGCCCGCCGTCTGCTCTGGCCGATCAAAAAGAAATACGGCAACAAAATCAGCTGGGCTGACCTGATGATCCTCGCTGGCACCATCGCTTACGAAAGCGTCGGCCTCAAAACCTTCGGCTTCGCCTTTGGCCGCGCCGATGTCTGGGAGCCGGAGATCGACACCTATTGGGGTTCCGAGAAAGAATGGCTCGCTGCCAGTGACAACCGCTACGGTGACGTGACCGATGCCGCCACCATGGAAAACCCCCTCGCCGCCGTGCAAATGGGCCTGATCTACGTCAACCCAGAAGGCGTCAACGGCAAGCCAGACCCGCTCAACACCGCCAAGCATATCCGCGAAACCTTCGCCCGCATGGCCATGGATGACGAAGAGACCGTGGCCCTCACCGCCGGTGGCCACACGATCGGCAAAGCCCACGGCAATGGCGATGCCAGCGCGCTCGGCCCAGAGCCAGAAGGTGCGCCGCTTGAGCAACAAGGCCTCGGCTGGCACAACCCCGCAGGCGCAGGCCGCAACGCGGTCAGCTCCGGCGTTGAAGGCGCATGGACAACCAATCCGACCAAATGGGATGACGGCTTCTTCGACCTGCTCCTCGGCTACGAATGGCAGCTGACCAAAAGCCCGGCAGGCGCCCAGCAATGGGAGCCAATTGACATCCGCGAGGAAGACAAACCCGTCGATGTCGAAGACCCGTCTATCCGGCTCAACCCAATGATGACCGACGCCGACATGGCCATGAAAGTAGACCCAATCTACCGCGCCATCTCTGAGCGGTTCCACAAAGACCCGGCCCTCTTCGCCGATACTTTCGCCCGCGCATGGTTCAAATTGACCCACCGCGATATGGGCCCCAAAGCCCGCTATATCGGCCCCGATGTGCCGTCCGAAGACCTGATCTGGCAAGATATCGTGCCCGCAGGCAACGCTGATTACGACATCGCCGATGTCAAAGCCCGCATCGCAGCATCCGGCCTGTCGGTCTCCGACATGGTGACCACAGCATGGGATAGTGCCCGCACCTATCGCGGCTCAGACATGCGCGGCGGTGCCAACGGGGCCCGCATCCGCCTGGCCCCCCAAAAAGATTGGGAAGGCAATGAGCCCACCCGTCTGGCCAGCGTCCTGACCAAACTTGAAGCCATCGCCACAGCCACCGGTGCCAGCCTCGCCGATGTCATCGTCCTCGCTGGCAATCACGGTGTTGAACTGGCCGCCAAAGCCGCAGGCTTCCCCACCACCGTCCCCTTCGCCCCCGGCCGCGGCGACGCGACAGATGCGATGACAGACGCAGCCTCCTTCGCCTTTCTTGAGCCACTGGCCGACGGCTACCGCAATTGGCAAAAGAAAGACTACGTCGTCTCCGCCGAAGAGCTGATGCTCGACCGCACCCAGCTCATGGGCCTCACAGCCAATGAGATGACCGTGCTCACCGGCGGCATGCGCGTCATCGGCACCAACCATGGCGGCACTAAACACGGCGTGTTCACAGACAATGTCGGCGCACTCTCAACTGACTTCTTCACCACGCTGACTGACATGGACAATGAGTGGATCCCGACCGAAGACGGCAATTACGAGATCCGCGACCGCGCCTCAGCCGAGGTCAAATGGACCGCAACCCGTGTCGATCTGGTCTTCGGCTCAAACTCGATCCTGCGCGCCTATGTCGAAGTCTATGCGCAAGATGACAACGCGCAAAAGTTCGTCACCGACTTTGTCGCCGCCTGGGCCAAGGTTATGAACGCTGATCGGTTCGACCTCGCCTAAAACCTACCCCTACGCGGCGCTCATCGCTGCGTAGGGGCTTTTTGCTTGCCGCAAAAATATTCTTTTTTATCCCCCCAAATAATTCTTCATGTGAGGCACAATTTCGGCAGACCCCCCGCCGATACAGGCCAACAAGCCCCACGCGCCCCAAACCAAACCAACTTCTGGCCCCCGCCGCAGCCGCCGCAACGCACCGCTATTGGAAAAACCAATACCCAGCCCATTCTTTGAATTGGGCAGCCGAGCTGATAGAGCATAGATGAAGCCCTAACCTTTTTCACAGGCGCCCCAGATGCCTATGCGACTGCCTAACGAGGAGCCTCCAGATGGCCACAAAAAAAGACTATGATGACATACCCGGCACCTATGTTTTTGACGCCGATATGTCGCGCAAAGGCTACCACCTAAACATGTTCTGCATCACGCTGCGCCTCGCCACAGGCCGCGAAGCGTTTAAAGCCGATGAAAGCGGCTATCTTGACGGGTTCCCGATGACGCCGGCACAAAAACAAGCAGTGCTTGACCGTGATTGGAACGAGATGCTGCGCCTGGGTGGCAATATCTATTACACCTCCAAGCTTGGCGCCTGCGACGGCATCACCTTTCAGGCGCTTGCCGCCATGATGAGCGGCAGTACACAAGAAGAATACCGCGCCATGATGTTGGCCGGGGGCCGCCCGATTGAGGGCAATCGTTACAAATCTGAATGGGAAGGCAAAGAATAATGGCCAGAATTACCGCAGGCGTCGGCGTCAGCCACGTCCCCGCCATTGGCGTCGCCATGGATACTGGCATAACAGATCAGCCCTATTGGAAACCAGTTTTTGACGGTTTCAAAAAGTCACGCGAATGGATCAAAGAGAACAACCCAGATGTGGTGTTCCTTGTTTATAACGATCACTGCACCGCTTTCTCGGCTGAGATGATCCCCACATTCGCCCTTGGCTGCGCGGCTGAATTCCAACCCGCAGATGAAGGCTGGGGGCCGCGCCCAGTGCCCGTGGTTAAAGGCCATCAAAAGCTGGCCAGCCATATTGCCCAGTCTGTCATCCTTGATGAGTTCGACCTGACGATCATGAACAAAATGGAGGTTGATCACGGCCTGACAGTGCCGCTCTCGGTCATGTATGATCAGCCCGAAGAATGGCCCTGTCTGGTCATCCCACTTTGCGTCAACGTCGTGCAATACCCGGCACCCACCGGCAATCGCTGCTACAACTTGGGCAAAGCCATCCGCCGCGCAATCGAAAGCTATGACGAAGATCTCAACGTGGTTATCTTCGGCACCGGCGGCATGTCGCATCAGCTTCAGTTTGAGCGCGCCGGGCTGATCAACCCAAAATGGGACAAAGAATTCCTCGATATGATGACCTCTGACCCGGTCAAAGCCAGCCAAATTCCGCATGTCGAATACCTGCGTGAAGCCGGTTCCGAAGGCATTGAGCTTGTCATGTGGCATGTCATGCGCGGCGCGCTTGACGAAGACGTGGTCGAAGTGCACCGGCACTACCATGTGCCAGCGTCAAACACCGCCGTTGGTCATATCATTCTCGAAAACCGGCCAAAATAGGAGCGCAATATGCGAATTTGTGTAGCAGGCGCTTACGGCGCATTTGGCATTAAACATCTCGATGCTTTAGCCGCAATCGACGGCATTACCGTCACCTCGGTCATGGGACCAACCCGCGCCAAGATAGACGCCCTCGCCGCCGCGCGCGGCATTGGCCATGCCTCAACTGACCTCGCAGAATGCTTGGCCCGTGATGATGTCGATGCCATCATTCTCTCAACCCCAACCCAAATGCACGCCGAACAAGCCATTGCCTGCATGCGGGCCGGCAAACCGGTTCTTGTCGAAATCCCCATGGCCGATAGTCTGACCGACAGCGCCGAAATTGTCCGGGTGCAAGAAGAAACCGGTGTGCTCTGCATGGCCGGCCAAGTCCGCCGGTTTAACCCCAGCCACCAGTGGATCCAAAACAAAATCGCCGCTGGTGAGCTGAAAATCCAACAGATGGATGTGCAGACCTATTTCTTCCGCCGCACCAATACCAATGCCAAGGGCGAGGCCCGCAGCTGGACCGACCATCTGCTCTGGCACCACGCTTGCCACACCGTTGACCTGTTCCAATACCAGACCGGCGAGACAGTCTCCAAAGCCTTCGGCCTGCAAGGCCCAATGCACCCCGATCTCGGCATCGCCATGGATATGGCCATCGGCATGAAAACCCCCAGCGGCGTCATCTGCAACCTGTCATTGTCGTTCAACAATAACGGCCCCTTTGGCACGTTCTTTCGCTACATCTGCGATAACGGCACCTATTTGGCCCGCTATGATGACCTGTTTGACGGCAATGATGACCAAATCGACCTCACCGGCGTCGCTGTCTCAAATAATGGCATTGAGCTGATAGACCGCGAGTTCATCGCCGCTATCTCTGAGGGCCGCGAGCCCAATGGCTCCGCCCAACAAGTGCTGGCCGCAATGACAACGCTGGACATGATCGAGCGCTCGTTCGACTAATCCGCACAACCTTCAGCCCGGCTCAAAAATTGTTGGGCTGAAGATGACCCCAAAGGTGAAAGAGCCCGCGTAATCGCCGCCGCTGCGCCAAGAAAATAGCAACGGCGTTACCCTTTCGCAATCCGAATAACATTGGCCGCAGCATCATTGTAAAGCCGCGCCAAAATCGGCGCCCGCAGCGTCAGTATTTTGCGGAAATTCAAGTTGCCCTTGGCCGTCACCTCACCGTCCGCAATCGATGGCGGCTCTGCCAAAATCAATGCCCGCGCAACATGCGTCGAAGAGCTTGAATGGACCGCAGCCCGCGCTGTGAGTAACAGGGTCATTCTTGCAGCCAGCCTAGGGCAAGTCAGCGTGCCGTCACCTTTGGCCTCATGGTCAAACCCCGCCTCAACCAAGGCCGTCTCATTGGGAAAAATCAGCACCCCAATATCGGTTTCATCATGCCCAGTGATCACAATCTCAGCCGCTATGGGCGCTAAAAGTGCCAGCATTTCTGCCCGCAAAACCGTCGCCCGCACCCATGTGCCGGTCTGCAGCTTAAAGTCGTCAGACATCCGCCCGTCAAAACGCATGCCCAAATCTGGCCGGGCGCTATCTACAAATGTCATCGCATCGCCGGTAATAAAATAGCCTTCATCATCAAATGCTTGGGCTGTTTTTTCTGGCGCATCAAAATAGCCAGCCATCACATTTGGCCCTTTTATCCGCACCTCAAACCGCATCGCATTATCAGGGATCAGCTTGGCAACCACGCCATTAAGCGGCACACCAACCACACCAGATCTGTCAATCGGTTGGTGCTGCAACATGCATGACGGCGCGGTTTCTGTCAGCCCCCAGCTTGATGTCATCAGCGGCACAGCGCCCTGCGCTGCCAGCGCCATTTTTTCAAACCCCTGCCACACATCTTGCGGCAAAGATGCCCCCGCATAAAACACCATATCGAGGTCGGCAAAAAAGCGTTGTTGCAGCTTTTTATCGGCCTGTAATGCTGTCAAAAGCATCGAAAACCCGACCGGCACATTAAACGCAATTGTCCCGGTCATCAGCGCCAGATTCTCCAGCGTTCGGCCAAAAGCGGCCTTGGTTGGCTTACCATCATCAATGTATAGGCTGCCGCCATTGGCCAGCATAATATTGAAATTATGACTGCCGCCAAAGACATGGTTCCATGGCAACCAATCCATAATCCGCGGCGGCCGAGCCTGTAAAAACGGCAATGCGTCAGATATCTGGGTTTGGTTGACACACATCATGCGCTGCGTTGTCAAAACCCCTTTCGGACGCGACGTTGAGCCAGATGTCATCAGAATCTTGCCAACAGTATCAGGCCCGACCAAGGCATTTGCCGCATCAACATCCGCGCAATTATCGCCCGCCAATAGTGTTGAAAATGGCGTCGCGGACCCGACATTCTTGCTGGCAACAATCTCAATACCCGCAAGCAATGGCAGCGCCAGCGCCTCGCCATATTGCGCAGCGTCTACCGCATAGACCATGGCCGGGCGGATCAATGAAATTACTTCCGATAAACGGCCATGTGCGCCAGTAATAAGCGCATATTGCTCGGCCACCGGCACGATCGGCACGCCGACATATTGCGCCGCTAAGGTCAGCAAACCGTGGTCAACACCGTTGCCTGACATAACCAATATTGGCGTCTGCGCGCCCATGCCGCGCCCCAGTAACGCCGCCGCAATCACCCGTATTTTCTGCAATGTCGCGGCGTAGCTCTCGGCCCGCCAACCAGCGCCAGACCGCTCAGCCAAAAACACAGTATCTGGCGTCTCACCCGCCCAGCGGTGCACCCAATCAGAGGTTTTTTCGACCACATCGCTCAGCATTGACGCAGAACTCAGCAACAATGTGCCGTCGTCGCGGCTTTCGCATGTCACGTTATGGGCGGCGTATCTGTTCTGTTGCACCCTGTTCACCTTCGCCTTGCCCGCTGTTCAAACCGTCGCAAAGCCGCCACCAGTTTAAGCGTTTCGGGGTCATCAAGTGCGCCAAAAATATGCGTCTCATGCGCGCAAACCGCCCGCACTGCTTTTTCGTAAAGCTGCCGCCCCGGCAGGGTTGGCACCAGCGCATAGGCCCGCCGGTCGCTGGCCAACCGCTCCCGACTAATCAGCCCGCGCCGCTCTAGCTCGTCAATGATAATTACCAGATTTGGCCGCTCAACCGCCAGCGCATCGGCCAGATGTGATTGCCGCAATGACGGGTTGTCGACAATGAGCACCAGCGCCGAATAGGTCATCATACGCAGGTCAAATGGCGCCAACACCCGTGCCAAATCTGCCTGAACCGCGTTAAATGTCCGCTTAATATTATAGCCAACCAGTTGGCGCAGCGTCTCGTCAGAAACCTCGCCAGTAAAGTCATCTTGGCTTGCATCTTGCATTTTCTTAGGGGTCATACCACTTCCTAAATGTCAGGTTACGCCCCACAAGAAACGCGGCCCGCTCTGCGCCTTCGTCATCTTTACGGCCAGCCGGCATCATCTCAATCACCGGCCTGCGCCGGAGAAAACACCCCGCCGCCGCCGATCACCAAAGCTGTTTGTTCTGCACTCAGCATATGCGCCCCATCGGTAGATACCGGCCATAATGATAATGGCGGGCACCAAAATGAATGGTCAAGTATTTTTACGCACCTTCCAGCAAGATCCCTTTGAAGAACCCGGCCAGCTCCGCATGCGCATCAAGCGGTAAAACATGCGCAACATATTGATCTGGCCGTACAATCACGATGCACCCCTTGTCGCGATCAACCCCTCTTTGCTCAAACACATCTTCGCCGCGCTTTTCATCAACACAGTAGATTTTCTCATAATCTGTCAGCCCGTAGCGGCCTTTAGCGGGGCGCAGCATTGACGGCATCGCTCCGTAATCCAGCGCCCGAAAACTCTGCTGATAGACCCCGTGCACCTCAATAATCGCGTCAATATCCGCACCCTTTGGCGTATGTACCCGCACCGGCGAACCCGCGTCATTCTCCAAATAATCGCACAAATCGCCAATCGCATTTGGCCCATCCGCCCCAGCAAAAGCAAAGATATGCCACCGACTATCGGCCTTTACCGCATGGCCCAGCTGCATAGGTTTGGCATCTGCCAGCCTGATAACCGGGGATGAATGAAAACGCCGCCCAATCTCATATCCCGGGGCCAGCTCTTGCCAGGTTGCTGCGCCGGTCAAGGCCGACGGCTGGTACTGTATCGTCAGCCCCGCCGTAAACCGCCCCCCCGAGACAAACTTTTGCTGCACCATCGAGGTCTCTTCGCCCCCCGCCTTGGGCGGCGCACTAATAACCCGCGACCATTCATGATCGTAATCCACCAGCCCCTTAGCCGCCGCACGCCGCTCCTCAGAATAACTGTGCAACAATGCAGGCGCTGACCGCCCGGTCAAAACCGAGACCAGTTTCCAACCAAGATTAAACGTATCGCCCATCGACACATTCATCCCCTGTCCGGCTTTCGGGCTATGGGTGTGACAGGCATCGCCCGCCGTAAAGACCCGTGGCATCCGCGTTTCCACCTCACCGGCGGGCACATCATCAAACTTGTCCGTCAGCCGGTGGCCGATCTCGTAAACCGACCACCAAACCACTTCTTTCACCTCAAATGAATGCGGCTGAAGAATGCGTTTTGCCTTGGCAATAATGTCGTCAATCGCCAATCCACGGCTGCCAACCCGCTCATCATCAGCCAACTTATCCAGCTCAACATAGAGCCGCACCAGATAGCCACCCTCACGCGGCAACAGCAAAATATTGCCGTCATTGGCCGACTGAATGATAGATTTCATGTGATAATCAGGGAAATCAGTGACCGCCAGAACGTCCATCACCCCCCAGGCCTGATGCGCCGCATCGCCGTGCAACTCACCGCCAATCGCCTTGCGCACATTGCTGCGCGCGCCGTCACAGCCGACCACATAGCGTGCCCGAACCACCTCTGTCGTGCCGTCCAAACGGCCAAGCGTCACCGTCACCGGGTAGTCATCTGCCATGGGGTCCACGACCACATCCAGCACTTTAAGGTTATAATCTGGCTCAAGTCGGGTCGGCGAATTCTTCATTATTTCCAGATACATATCATGCACCCGGCCTTGGTTTAGCAGCACATGCGGCATCTCAGACAAGCCGTCAGCCACATCTTGCACCCGGCCGCTGCGGATAATCTGCGCAGGGTCACTTGGGTCTGGTTGCCAAAACGTGGTCTCATTAATCCAGATCGCCTCGCGTTTCACTTTCTCAGCAAAGCCAAATGCCTGAAACATCTCCATCGAGCGCAGATTAATCCCGTCAGCCTGCCCTTTTTGCATTGGCCCCGCCTTTTGCTCAACAATCCGGGTGTTAATCCCGGCAAAGCCCGAGAGTTGCGCCGCAAGGCACAGGCCCGCCGGGCCACAGCCAGAAATCAGCACATCAACTTTGTCAGGCGACACTTCGCGCCCTTTAGCAGCTTCTAATATATCTGGGTCGCCCGGCACAAAACCGTTCAAATGAAACTGCATGACATGTCTCCGCATAAGGTCAGGTTGGCATATTAGTAGCTGTACTTACCATTATCCGTCAACGAAAAAGGTATGTATACAAACTTTATTGGCAAAGCTATAGTGTAACAAAGGGTTTTCGCCGGTTCTTAGCCAGCACAAAAGGAGTTTTGGTATGGATGTGCAAATGATGATCGGCCATTTGATTCGCCGCTTACACCAGAAATCGACCCAAACGTTTACCCGCCACATGAAGGATGCAGGGCTTGATCTGACCTCAGTTCAATATGCGGCGATGAATGCGATCAGCTCAAATCCGGGCATAGATCAGGCCCATGTCGCCGCGCTGATCGCCTATGATAAAGCCACGATCGGCGGCGTTATCGATCGGCTTGAGCAAAAGGGCTATGTTTCAAGGCGGATAAACCCGCGTGATCGGCGCGCCCGCGAAGTCAGCCTGACCGCCCAAGGCCGCGCTGTTTTCACCCTGATCTCGCCCATCGTTCTTGCCCTGCAAGTTGAGATTTTGCCAAACCTTAGCCAAACAGAGCGCGAAACATTTGCAGCCTTGGCCAAGAAATCAGCTCTCGGCCCGCCCGCCTAGCCCCTGTCTTTTTGCGAGACCAATGGCACTTCTTTGAGCAGGAACGAAAAGCCAAATCCTATAAGCCCGAACACCGCCCCGATCAAAAAGATCGGGTAGATCGAGCTGACCACGCTCTCGGCCAAATGGCTGCGCGTAGCGTCAGGCAACTGAGCCAGCATTGCCGGGCTGATCGTGATGCCCTCGCCTGCTGCCTCGACCATGTCACCCATGCGCCCGGCCATGCGCGCCGCAAAGATCGCACCAAACAAAGCCACCGCCAATGAGCCGCCAATCTGGCGAAACATCAGGCCCGCTGCGGTGGCCGTGCCGATCAACTCGCGTGCGACAACGTTTTGCACCGCCGTTGTCACCACCGGGAAGATACAGCCCATCCCAGCCCCGACCATCGCCAATGAGGCGCTAAAAAACAACGTTGATGTATCAACCTGTATCCGGCTGAGCATCAACATGCCCAGCGTCAAAAATACCGTGCCAATGATCGGCAATATCCTGTATTTCCCGGTTTTGCTCATCCAAAAGCCTGACATTGTTGAGGTCAGCAAAATGCCAAATGTCATAGGAATAAGCATCAGCCCCGAGATTGTCGGCGATGTGCCCTTGGCGATTTGCAGATAGAGCGGCAAGAATGTCAGTGAGCCAAACATAGCCGCCCCGGCGACAAAGCCGATCACAGACGTGACCCAAAACACGTTTTCTTTGAACAAAGACAGCGGCAAAATCGGCTCTTCGGCCCGCTTTTCAGCCCAGATAAAGACAGCCAGTGCCAGCACCGCCGCCCCAGCCATTGCCACAATCTCGAACGAACCCCAGCTATAGGACCGCCCGCCCAGACTGGTCACCAATGTGATCCCGGCCAGCGCGATAGACAGCGACGCCGTGCCCGCCCAGTCGATCTTGCGCTTCTTGCGTTTGCCCGTCGGCTTAAACCCGGCGGCAAAGCCGATAACCGCCAAAAGCCCCAATGGAAGGTTGATATAAAAGATCCAATGCCAAGTGAACGCTTCGACAAACCAGCCGCCCAATAGCGGGCCAATAACCGACGAGACTGAGAACACAGCGGCAAATACCCCCTGTATCCGGCCCCGGTCTTTGGGCGCCAGCACATCGCCGACAATCGACAAGGCCAACACGAAAAGTCCACCGCCGCCCAGCCCCTGCAACGCCCGCGCCAAGATCAAAAACGTCATTGAATCGGCAAGGCCGCATAGAGTTGAACCCGCCAGAAACAGCCCAACCGAGACAAACACTGTGTTGCGGCGGCCATAAAGATCGCCAAGCTTGCCATATATTGGTGCCACAACCGTCGAGGCCAAAATATACGCCGTCACCACCCATGACAGATGGTCAAGCCCACCAAGATCGGCGACAATCGTTGGCAGCGCGGTGGAAACAATGGTTTGGTCCAACGCGGCCAACAGCATAAGTAAGCCAATGGAAACAAGGATCAATCTAATGTTTTGCTCTTGCTTCGGCGCGGCATCAGGCATTTTAATTGGTGTCATATCTGCTCCAGGCGTGTTGACAGAACATCTAGGGTACGATTTGACTAAACCGGTAAATTTTATATGTCAATGTCATGCAAATGCTAATCGCATGCAAAACCACCCATGCGGAAGAAGGTGAGCGATCTCATGAGTGATGATGCAAATTCTGTCAGCGGCATTCCCGCAGCATGGCAAACTGACATCCCCGAAAAGCTGACAGATCGGGGTTTTTCAACCCAAGTTGCGGCAGCGATGATTGAGTTTGATAATCTGAGCTTTATCTGGAACCACGCCCTGATAAAGGGCGCGCTTCACAAACAGGTCATCGCCGCCCTTGGGCTCGATCTCGACCTGACGCAATTTCATTGTCTCACAGCGATTGTGCGTATCGAAAACGCCATTGGCCGGGCGCATGCCAGCGCCGCAACAATCGGTCTGCTGGCCGAAGAGCTCAACATTGACCCATCGCGCGCCAGCCGCATAACCTCCGAACTGGTCACGCGCGGCTATCTAAAGCGCGAAGCCGCCCAAGATGACGGCCGCAAATCAATCGTCGTGCTCACCCCGCAAGCCGACGCCGTTTTCACCAAGTTTAAGGACGTTAAATGGGAAAACTACATTGAGGTTTTCTCCGGCTGGGACGCAGAAGATATTACAACCTTTGTGCGTCTGTTTGGCCGCTATTGCCGCGACAAACAAACACACAAATAACCCGTCAAACGTATGTCAGCCCCTTGGCCTCAAGTGTGCCGCGCATGTCATAAATATCCAGACCCAGCTCGCCCGTCTCAAGCCGTAGCCGCTTGGCCTCTTCCGCGTCGAGCCGGGTTTGCGCCCGCCCCATTACGGCCTCAGCCCCGGCCCGTGGCACAACACATACCCCGTCACCATCAGCCACAATCACATCGCCCGGCTGCACCGCAGCCCCAGCGCAAACAATCGGCACATTCACACTGCCAAGGGTCTCCTTAACCGTGCCCTGCGCCGATATCGCCGTTGACCATACCGCAAAACCCATCTGCTCAAGGTCGCGCGTGTCGCGCACACCGGCGTCAATCACCAGCGCCTTGCAGCCCCGCGCCATGGCCGATGTCGCCAGCAAGTCGCCAAAATAACCCATGTCGCAGGGCGATGTTGGGGCCAGCACCATTATGTCGCCCTCTTGCAGCTGCTCAATCGCCACGTGGATCATCCAGTTATCGCCCGGCGCCGCCGAGATCGTCACCGCCGAGCCCGCGATCAGCCCGCTGTTCCAAACCGGGCGCATATGCGCCAGCATTAGCCCGGTCCGCGCCTGCGACTCGTGTACCGTCGCCACCCCAGCCGCGCCGAGGCGGGCAATAATTTCAGGGTCAGCTCGCTGAATATTTTGCACTACTTTGTTCATGTTCCGCCCCTATAGCTCATCAACCGTCACCGGATAAACCGACTGGAAACCCTCCGCATGGGTCGCCGCCCGTCCGCCAGCCTGCCCGCCAGAATTGCGCCTAAAATGGTTGCCCCGATTCTCAGCCACATTGGTATAAAAGTCCCACAAATGCTGCTGGCCTTCCATACATTCAATCGCCGCGCGCTTCTTATCCCACACAGATGAGATGTCCAAAAATGTGTCCGGCTTCCAGTTCATCCGCTCGGTTTGATGCGGCTCGAACAAGTATAGCTGCGGCGCGCCCAGCACCTTTTCGCCCGGATTATGCCCCCAAGCCTGCGCAATCATCCGGCATTCTATCGCCATTTTGGTCGCATAGGGATGGTCGGTATTATACGGGTCTTCCATAGAATGCGACATCATGAATGCCGGCTGCACAGCCCGGATTACATCGACAAGCCGGAACTTCGCATCCCGGTCCAACTCCAGCGGATAATCCCCAAGATCAAAGAACTGAATGTCATGTACATCAAGCGCTTGCGCAGCGTTCTCAGCCTCTTTGCGCCGTGATGTTTTGACCTTCTCCATGGTCATGCCATCCTGCTTCCACAGCTTCGCACTCTCGCCACGCTCGCCGTAAGACAGGCACACAACCGTCACCTCATAGCCGCGCGCTTGGTGCAGCGCGATAGCCCCACCACAGCGCCAGACAAAATCAGCAGAATGCGCAGAAATAACGAGGGCGGTTTTGGTAGCAGACATGAAAACTCCTGTATGTTGTTGGCTCAATTATAGCCCGAACGCGTAATTTCAGCCATTTCATTTCGACTATAATCCGATAAGTTCTTGATATAGCAAGTGCTAAAAGGCAAAATTAATATGACAGCCTCGCCCCTAAACCTGCGACATCTACGCGCCTTTTATGAGGTTGGCGTTATCGGTCAGGTCTCACCAGTGGCCGATATTGTGTTCATGTCGCAGCCTGCAATCAGCCAGGCAATTGCCAAGTTTGAATCCCGCTGCGGCGCCCCGCTTTTTCACCGCCAGTCAACCGGGCTGGTGCTAACTGAGGCCGGAAAGCTCATGCATATCCGTGTTACACGCGCGCTAAAAAGTTTCGATGATGGGGCCCATCTGGTCACCCAACGCAAGAGCAGCGGCCAACGGCTTTCGCGGCAAATGACCCTGACCCAGCTGCGGGCGCTGGTCTCCATTGCTGACCATGGCGGCTTTACCAAAGGCGCAAAAGCCGTCGGCACATCGCAGCCCGCAATCTCACGTGCCGTCCGCGAGCTTGAGAGCCTTTGTGGCCGTCCGCTTATAGAGAAAACCGGCCGTGGCGTCGTGCTCACCCATGCCGCCGAGATCATTGCCCAGTCCGCCCGGCTGGCCTTTCACGAAATTCGCCAAGGCGCAGATGAGATCAAAGCCCATCTCGGTGCTGACACCTCCGTGCTCACCATCGGCTCGTTGCCCCTCGCCCGCAGCGCGATTATTCCCAAGGCCATTTTGGCTTTCACGGCGGCAAATACCGATGTCGCGGTGCATATCATTGACGGCCCTTACAACGACATGCGCACCGGGCTGATGCGCGGCGAAATCGACCTTATGATCGGCGCTCTGCGCGGCTTGTCGCCAACCGACGATCTTGTCGAGGTCCCGCTATTCACCGACAAATTGTCCATTATCGCCCGCGCCGGGCATCCTTTGGCCCAAAATGACAATATTTCACCCGAAGAGCTGCAAAAATACCCATGGATCGTACCGCGCAAAGGCACGCCAACACGCGCCTATTTCGATACGTTACTGCATGATGATTGGGGTGGAGATCTGCCGCATCTCATCGAATCCAGCTCACTGATTTTGATACGCGGCCTGCTTGTTCAAAGCCAAAGACTGACGATTATTTCCAAACAGCAGGTTGAGCTTGATGTGGAAAACAATGTGCTGACCAAGCTCAACTACGCCCTGCCGGGCAGCGGCCGCCCCATCGGCCTAACCTATCGGCGTTCATGGCATCCAACCAAAACCCAAAGCCGTTTTCTTGATAATATTCGTCGCGCCGTCAGAGATCTTGACCTTAATGAAGGAGCTTAAATTGAAGCCATGATATCAGAATTGAATACTATTTGTTCGTAACTAATTAGGTTTCTGAAGTCGCCTCGCCTACCGGTATGTAGCAAATGTCGAAAAGGGAGAGAACGATGACAACCATTACCAAAGGTGCGATGGCCGCGCTGTTTATGCTCAGTACATCTACAGCCGCTCTGGCCCAAGATGTCACCCTGCGCATCCATCATTTCATGTCTGAAAAAGCCCCGCTGCATGCGCAGTTCCTGGTCCCCTTCGCCGAAAGCATCGCTGAGGCCAGCGGCGGCCGGATCGCTATCGAGCTGTTCCCCTCCATGTCACTCGGCGGCCGCCCCGGCGACCTGTATGACCAAGCCGTTGACGGCGCCGTTGACATCGCTCTAACCCTGCCCGGCTACACTGCCGGTCGGTTCAACCGCACAGAAGTGTTCGAGCTGCCATTCATTATGGAAAACTCGCTGGCCACATCTCAGGCCTATTGGGACTTCATCGAGTCAGATCTGCAAGATGCAGAATTTGATGAAGTTCACATTCTTTCAGGCTGGGTACACGGCCCCGGCGTTATCCACAGCGAAGACCCGATCAACGCCTTAGAGGACCTCGTCGGCAAAGAGCTGCGCGGCCCAACCCGTGTGGTCACAGACCTGCTGGGCGAGCTCGGCGCCACCCCGGTCGGCATGCCGCTGCCCGCCATCCCTGAAAACCTGTCAAAAGGTGTGATTGGCGGCGCTACAATCCCGTGGGAAGTCACCCCCTCGATCCGCCTGACAGAACTGGTGCATAACCACACCGAGTTTGGCGGCGATCTCGCATTCTATACCGCCACTTTCATCATGGCCATGAACCTTGATGCCTATGAAGATATGCCAGATGATCTGCGCGCGATCCTAGATGCCGAAACCGGCAAGGCAATGTCCGTCTTTGGTGGCCAAGTTATGGCCGATGCAGACGTTTATGGCCGTTCAGTCGCAGTCGAAAATGGTAACAATATCATCGTCCTTGATGAGACCGAAGTTGCCCGTTGGATCGAAGCTGCCCAGCCAGTCTACATCCGCTGGATCGCGCATGCATCAGATGAAGGTTTCGACGGCGAAGCCACAATCGCACAAGCACGCGCACTTATCGCTGCCAACCAATAAAGCTCTTGCCCGGCGCCGCTCTTGGCGCCGGCATATGCTGAGGGGCCAAAATGACATTTCACCGTATTGAAAATTTAATCGGCCGCCTCAGCGCAGGCCTCGCCCTAATCGGCGGCTTGGGGCTGATCTTCGCAACCCTAATGACCTGTATCTCGATCTGCCTGAAACTCAGCCGCAGATTGCTCGACAGGTTCTTCTCGTCCGAGCTGTTCACATGGGCGCATCCAATCCTTGGTGAAGAAGAACTGGTCGAGCTCAGCGTCGGCTTCGCCCTCTTCGCCGTATTGCCCTATGTCATGTTTCGCCGTGGCCATGTCACCATAGACCTGTTCGAGTCGCTCTTTGGCCGCTTGCTCAACCGCCTCTTGGTCCTGCTTGGCGACCTGACCCTCGCCGTCATCGCCTACCTGCTCATGTCCCGACAATGGTTCCTTATCTTCAAAAAGGCCCGGCGCGACGACCCGCTTTGGAGCGAGCTGTTCCTGCGTGGCAATTGGAGCGAGATAGGCGACCGCCTGCGTGACAGCCAAGAAAGCCAAATCATCGGCATCCCGCTTTGGCCAACCTATATGGTCGCCGAATTTTGCACTGTGGTTTTCTTCATTACCGCCGTGTTCTGTGTCATCCGCTCGGCCCGAACCTTGCGCCATCCATCTCAGATCGAGGTTTGATCAATGCTGACAAGTATCTTCACCGACTTCCAACTCGGCCTGCTCAGCTTTCCTATTTTGCTGATCCTCATCTTTTTGCGCATACCGCTCTCGGCGGCCATGTTCCTCGTCGGTCTTGTCGGCACCTACTTGGTCGCAGGCAATATGCGAATGATGGATAGCCAGTTGAAAACATTCGCTTATGGCACACTGACCAATTACTCGCTCTCGATCATCCCACTGTTCCTGTTGATGAGCGAATTCGCCACACGCGGCGGCATGTCGCGCGCCCTGTTCAAAGCCGCCGAAGCATGGCTCGGCCACCGTAAAGGCGGCCTCGCCATGGCCG
>JAESRD010000377.1 GCA_016764835.1 Paracoccaceae bacterium
AAGTCACCCTTGCAAGCGATGAAAGACGGGCACAAACTCAAGCCAGACCTGTTCAAAAACAGCCATACTACCTGCCGGGATGTGACAGTTAGGGGTGGGGGTTAATTACGGGGCAATTTTGACTGAAGCACAGCTGGAGATTGCAGTTGTAAGACCAAGTATTAACGGTCGAAGGCCATGTCCACGACCACCGGGTAATGGTCGGTCGGCCATTCTCCAGCGAACTTTTGGCGCAAGACGACAGCGGGCGCCACCAAATCTACGCCGCTTGAAAAACCAATATGGTCGATAGCGCCAAACAGGTTTGCGCCGTGGTTGAAGTGATATGTAGAGCCTGCGATATTTGCGAAGGTTAGCCCTATTTCTTCAAGAATATCAATAGTTTGTGCGCCGTGCCGCGCATTAAGGTCGCCGGTTAGCACCACCACTTCGCCGCGGGCGATCCACGGCGCAATGCGGCGAGCGACCAACGCGACAGAGCTGAGCCGGTTCGTCCTGCTGCCATAATCTGTGTGCAGATTGACCATTCGGAACATCTCGCCGCTGGTGCGGTCTTGAAACTGTGCCCATGACGCGAAGGCCGGAAAAGAGCCGTTGAAAGTCCGCGAATAGATCACATCAGGTGTTTGCGAAAAGAAAAACCAGCCTTGATCGACGAGGCGCAAACGCGCTGTCCTGTATAAAATTGGCTGGGTTGAGGGGAAAATATGCGGGTCACCGACCGCAGCCGCAGCATAGGCCGGGTTGTTTTCTAACAGCCAATCCAGCGTAAGGTTCAATTGGCTCTCATCGCCGCGCGAAAAACTTTCCATTTCTTGGAAGCCGATTGCGTCAGCGTCGACTGTTTTGAACGCCAGATCAAGCGGGGTTTTTCGCCGCTCCCAATCGCCCAAAGACCAAGCGCCAGTTTCGCGCCGGACTGAGATATAATGGACATTATAGGTGGCCAAACGCAAACTATCTGCGGGTGGCGTCAGCAGGGCCGTATTACCGGAATTTCGCCACTGCTGAAACCCGGCGAACAGGGCGATGGCAATTGCTAAAACCAAGCCGGCTTTTAGCAGCCATCGGAGCACTTTTACGATCAAACTTATCATAGGCCATTGTAGCGGTGCCTGCCCGGATTTGCACGATATCTTGCTCAATAGAGCCACACTTTACGGCGAGGGATCACCTCTTCTTTCGCCTTTCATGCACTTAAGCGCACCATGATGCCGGGCAAGCGCGGGCCCTGCCCGGCCATTTGCGCGAAATATATTCACTGCTGCGGCTATCTGCGGGAAAAGCCATACGGACAGGATGTTTGGGCGTAGCCATGCTAATTATTGCAGCAGAAACGATGTTGATTGAACGCGGTCGTGCGGTGATTATGATAAACATGCGTATGATAAAATTGTGCCATTGTTGAAACTGTCGCTGGAGCCATAAAATGTTGCGATTGCTGATCACGTTTACTCTGTTTTTGATGGTTTTATCTGGGCCGAGCTTTGCGCAGAACCGCGCTGAAATAGAACAAAATTACAGGATTTGGCTCAATGATGTTGTTTGGCCTCTGGCTGAGGCGCAGGCGGTTTCGACGGGTATTTTTGAACGCGCTTTTGCCGGGGTCACGCTTAATTGGCAGCTGTCTGGGTTGGTCTTTCCGGGGATGGATCCGGCGATCCCGCGGCAACAAAGCCAAGCTGAATTTCGCGCGCCCGCTAACTATTTTAGCCGCGGCGATATGGCTGGCACCGCTGCGATTGGCCGGCAGCTTATGCCCGGTTATGCCACAGTTTTGAGCGCGGTTGAGGTCAATTCCGGCGTGCCGGGGCGTATTTTATTGGCCATCTGGGCGCGCGAGAGCGGCTATGGTCGGGTGCCTATTTCGTACAACGCTTTTGAGGTGCTTGGCAGCCGGGCTTATGCCAGCTCGGGCGACTATCTGACCAATGAGTTGGTCGCGGCATTGCAGATAGCCCAAGCAGGACATGTGCCGCTGGAGGCAATAAAAAGCAGCTGGGCCGGGGCGCTGGGGCAGCCGCAATTCATGCCCGCAAGTTTCCTTGCCTACGCTGCCGATGGCGACGGTGATGGCCGGGCTGATATCTGGCGCTCTGAGGCCGACACTTTGGCGTCGATCGCCAATTTTTTGGCGGTACATGGCTGGATCGCGGGCCGCGATTGGGGTTTTGAGGTGCACGTACCAAGCACTATTTCATGCACGTTGGAGGGCCCAGATCAGGGCAGGAACATAGCTGATTGGGAAGCGCTTGGGGTCCGGCGCGTGTCTGGCAGCGCCTTCCCCGAACATGAGCGCCAAGGCGAAGGATTTTTGCTTATGCCCGCCGGGCGACACGGTCCAGCCTTCATTGTTACGCCAAATTTCTACGTTTTAAAGCGCTATAATCGCAGTGATCTCTATGCGCTTTATGTCGGCAACCTTGGTGATCGCATTCAATATGGCATGGGCAGTTTCGCCGCAGCTTGGCAGGGGCTTAACACCATCTACCGGTCTGACATAGCGCGCATCCAGCAGGGGCTTGAGGCGCTGGGGCATGATGTTGGCGGCGCTGATGGCCTGCCGGGTTATAAAACGAGGCGTTCTATTGGTCGCTGGCAAGAGGCAGCTGGCCGCCCAGCCACGTGCTTTCCTGTGGCCAGTATGGCTAGCGCCTTTATACAATAAGAGCTTATAAATGAACGAAAAAACTGATATTATTCGCCCAACCGATGATGAAGCACGCGCGCTGGCAAAGCGCCTGCTCAACACCGCCCGTTATTGCGCCATTGCTACGCTTGAGCCGGGATCAAGCTGGCCTATGGTAACAAGAGTGGCGGTTGGGTTTGACGGCATTGCCCCGCTTATTTTGGTGTCTAACCTGTCGCAGCATACCGCAGCATTGCGCGCAAACCCGGCCTGCTCTGTGCTGTTGTCTGAGGCCAACGCCAAGGGCGATCCATTGATGCAGCCCCGACTAACCGTGAAATGCAAAGCCGAGATGACCGACAAGGAACCGCTGCGTCAGCAATGGTTGGCGGAGCATCCAAAAGCCAAACTCTATTTTGATTTCACCGATTTCGAGATGTTTCGTCTTGTGCCCGAAACCGGGTTTCTCAATGGCGGCTTTGGCAAGGCCTTTCATTTACTGCCCAGTGATTGGGCCTAACGGTTTTAGGCATGTCCGTTCTGTCCTTGGTCAAAAAAGCTTGCTAATCGCCGCCATGAATATTAACGATAATATTTCAAAGGATGTGCAATCGAAGGACGAAGTCACTATGAGGCCAACAAATTTTCGTAGGCTCAACGAGCGCCAAATCAGCGAAATCGTAATCGCAAATCGCGATGGGTCGGACCTGAAAGTGGTCTTTCAAACTGGCGAGCTTATTGAGGCTCCCAATTGGACGCCCGATGGTAAATGGCTGATTTACAATGCTGACGGTCGGCTGTTTCGGATATCAGTTGACGGCAGCGACGGCCCGTACCGGATAAACACCGCGCCAGTTGAGGACCTCAATAACGACCACGTTTTAGCGCCTGATGGCAAAAGTATTTTTGTCTCCTCAAACGACGATCATCTCTACCAATGCCCGATAGATGGTGGCGTGCCGGTTAAGCTGTCAAACGACCATGATCCGGCGCGTCGGTTCACCTATTATCTGCACGGCATCTCACCTGATGGCCAAACACTGGCCTATGTTGGCTATGAGCGCGGCGGCGACGTTACGGTCACGCGGATCTGTACAATCCCGGCGGCTGGCGGCGAAGATATTGTGCTCTCCGATGGCAGCTGTCCGGTCGATGGGCCAGAATATTCGGCTGACGGAAAATGGCTCTATTTCAACTCCGAAGCTGCGGCGAGCGAGCCGGGTCATGCGCAGATTTTTAGGATGTTGGCCGATGGCTCAAATGTTGAGCAGCTCACCGATGATGAGCGGGTCAACTGGTTCCTACATGCCGCCCCAGACGGCACGATTTTTGCCTATATATCCTTCCCCAAAGGCACACTGGGCCACCCGTCTGACAAGCAAGTTATCATTCGGGTTATGGACCCTGACGGTGCCAATCAGCGCGACATTGACAGCTTTAATGGCGGCCAAGGTACGATTAACGTCACCTCTTGGGCCCCCGACAGCAGTCGGTTTGCCTATGTGCGCTACCCAATTTTGGGCTAGCCTTTTGTGTCAGATCTAGCCACGGCCTGCGCTTTGTCAGCCCAGGCCGTGCTCGTTTTAGCTGCCCTTTAGCGCCCTAATCGCCCGGTACTGAATGCAGTCTGGGCTCATTTCCATCAACTCAATCCGGTTGCCGTCTGGGTCCACGATCCAAGCGCCGCGATTGCCGTCTTCGCCCAGTTTTATGGGCGATGTGAGGGCGATGCCGTTGGCACTAAGCCGGGCTGCTTCAATATCTAGATCAGCAATGGTGAAGCAAAAATGCGTTGTGCCGGTGGCACCATCAGCGGGCGACGGCTCGGGGCTGTCGCTGATCATCAGCTCAAGAAACTGCTCGTCTGTGATGCGCAGATAGATGAGCCAAGTGTCACCGTTATCATGGCGCAGACGGCTCATCTCGGCAAAGCCGACTTGGTCGCGGTAAAACTTGGCCGAGGCTTCAAGATCGCGGACCTTGAGGGCGAGGTGCCCGAGGGATGTAATTCCAGTCATATTGTTTTTCCTATCTGTTTTGTTTTTTTGGTGCCGCGGTGTTTGTGGCGTTTCAATTTTGTACTGTTTAGGGGAGGTAATCTTGCGGTTGCGGCCCGGCATTATTGATTGAAGGTTGGTGATTCATTTTTGAAATGGTCACAGGATTTTGCCCGTAAGAACCAGAGTGAGCCGCAAATATTGCTGTCGTTTGGGTGGTTTCGATCTTGCCATATTGGCGAGTTTGCCTGTTTTTTGAGCACTCAATTTTGGCTGAGTGGAGGGCCGTCTTTGCTGAAATATTGCGGTTAAAAAATTGCAACAAATGCCAAACGCAACGCCGACTTTTTGGCCCAATTTCAATAGGTTCTGGCCGGTTTTTGCGGGTAAAATTGAATGTGTTAGAGCCAGTGTGTGAAAGGTATTCGATTTGCATTTTCTCCATCCCGTTTTGTGACATCGAAAAATCCGCCCTGTTGAAATTGTCTTGACAGGCCGTTCATCTGCCGTAATGTTAACGATAATACAAACCACCAACCAAGCGCAATAGATGATCGAAAAGGGAGGAAACATGGGACTGAGATGGAGCCGAATAACGCCTCAGCTTGCTATGCTTCCGGCGGTCGCCATAATGGTAACTGCCTTTCTGGGCTCTATCGGTTGGACCATTTTTATGTCCTTCACCCGGTCGCGGCGCTTACCCGAATATGTGATCGATTGGGACCGACCCTTCCGCCAATATGAGCGGCTTTTTGGTGATGCCGGTTGGAATATATCGCTCAACAATTTGGTCGTACTGGCCTTCGGCAGCGCCTTGGCTATCTTTGTCGGCTTCATCCTCGCGGCGCTGATCGAGCGAGAACGCAGGGGCGAAGATTTCTTCCGCACCGTGTTTCTTTATCCGTTGGCCGTGTCGCTTATTGTCACCGGTGTGGCATGGCGCTGGATATTTAACCCGCAATACGGCATCCAACATTTGCTGCAATCAATGGGTTTCGAGAACGCCTCGTTTAACTGGCTTAATGACCCGTCAACGGCGATGTATGCGATCATTATTGCCTCGGTCTGGCAGAGTTCTGGCTTCTATATGGCGCTGATGTTGGCCGGGCTTAAAGGCATCAATACGGAGATCTGGAGCGCAGCGCGGATTGATGGTGTCGGGCTGTTTCGGGTCTATATTGAGATCATCATTCCAATGATGAAATTCACCTTTTTGACCTGCGCAATCCTACTGTCGCTCGGGGTGATCAAAGCCTTTGACATCATACTGGCCATGACCAATGGCGGCCCCGGACAATCAACCTGGGTGCCAGCCTATTTTACCATTAACGCCATGTCGCAAAAGGGTAATTTGGGCTATGCTTCTGCCGCTGCGACCATGATGTTGCTGATCACATTAGCCGTTTTCCTGCCACTTGTGGCGCTGACAGCATGGCAACAACGCGTTGCCAAAAGAGGGGCCAATTGATGACTGACGCACCCGTCATGTACCCGCGCAAACCACAGCGCATAAAGGGCCGCTCGATCGCGATAATCGTTTTTTTGAGCATGGCCGCTTTGTTCTTTTGCATCCCGCTTTATGTGCTCGTCGTCACGTCGTTTAAAGAGATGGAGCAGATCCGCGAAGGGGCTATCTTCTCGCTGCCGGCGCGTTGGACTTGGGAGGCTTGGAGCTACGCCTGGTTTGACGCCTGTTCGGGGCTGACTTGCGAAGGTCTGCGCCAAGGTTTCTGGAACTCTGTTGCCATTCTTGGGCCGTCGCTTGTCGCGTCTATCGCGCTGTCAATGGTCACGGGTTATGCTTTGGCTTTGTGGAAAATGAAATGGGCCGGCACGTTTCTCTTTGTGCTGTTTCTGTGCGCCTTTGTCCCTTTCCAGATCATCATGTATCCGCTGATCCGGCTGACAGTGTCTTTGGGAATATACGGCTCGATGACGGCGATTGTGTTCGTGCATACCGCCCTCGCTTTGCCAGTGTTAACGCTCATATTTCGTAACTTTTACAAAGACATACCCGAAGATATTATCAAAGCTGCGGTCATGGATTCTGGCTCTTTCTGGCGCATATTCATCGAGATCATCCTACCAATGTCGGGCAATATCCTGATCGTTGTCTTGATCATGCAGATCACATCAATCTGGAATGACTATCTCATCGGCGTTACATTTGGCGGCCTTGGCACCAAACCGATGACCGTACATCTCGCCAATATGGTGACCGTTTCAACCGGCACCGTTTCTTACAACGTCAACATGGCTGCGGCCCTGCTGACCGCAATCCCCCCGCTGGTGATCTACTTTGTTCTGGGCAAGTTCTTTGTCCAAGGCATCGCCGCTGGCGCGATCAAAGGGTAGACCAATATGCCTCGCGTTTCATTTGAACATATCGTCAAGCGCTACGGTAATGTCACCGTGCTTGATGGGCTGAACCTCGCTGTTGAAGACGGTGACTTCTTGGTGCTGCTCGGGCCGTCGGGCTGCGGTAAATCTACTTTGCTCAACCTGATTGCCGGCCTGCAAGATGTCACCTCTGGCCGGATCATGATCGGCGAGCGTGATGTGACGGAGTTGGACCCAAAGGACCGCGGGCTGTCGATGGTGTTCCAGTCCTATGCGCTCTACCCGACCAAGACTGTTGAGGGCAATTTGCGCTTTGGCCTTTCGGCCCGCAAGCTGCCGAAAGCCGAGGTCAATAAGCGGGTAAAATGGGCGGCTGATCTGCTGCAACTTCAGCCGCTTATGCGGCGCAAACCGGCGGCGCTTTCGGGTGGGCAGCGCCAGCGGGTGGCGATTGGCCGGGCTTTGGTTAAGCATGCCGAAGTGCTGCTGTTTGACGAGCCATTGTCGAACCTTGATGCCAAGCTGC
>JAESRD010000378.1 GCA_016764835.1 Paracoccaceae bacterium
GCCGCGGCGCTGGTTTTAGCCGAAAATGCAGGCACTGCCCTGCCCGAGCTGCGAGAGGCGGGGGCCACGAGCCGCGAGGTTGACGCCCAGCTTCTCGCGCAAGTTCAATCCGCGATAGAGGCCGCGACAATGGCGCTGTCCACCGGCAATATGGGCCTTGCCCGCGATGGGTTGTTTGACATGGCGGTATCAACACGGGCCGAGCTGGTGCTACGGCTTGCCGCCGCGCTGCGCAGCCTATCGCGGCGGTTAAAGCCTGAAGCGCTCCGCCAGCCCGGAGAAAGCGAAGCTCAGGTTTTGGCCGGGTTGGCGCGCTGCTATGCGCTGGCCGAGGCGCTAAAAACCCAAGGCCAAGATCTGGTACTGACCGGGATAATGGCCCGGCGCTTCGCCACATCTGGCCCACGTGACATGGTGTTTGTGGGGGCTGAACAGTGGCGTATGCCAACGGGCGCGCGCGGTTTTACCGCCTATTTGATTGACCAAAAATCGGGGCAGATGCACCGAGGGGTCGAGGCGCGCGGCGCCGGAATGGACCTTACTTTTGACGCTGCCAGCCGCTGGCATAGCAGCATTTGGGCAGGTGGTAGGCCCGCCGGACTTATCGGCACAAGTCTGCATTTCAATGACGCGATAATGGCCCCGGATGGCGGCATGGCAATTGATCAATCGGCTAAACAGGGTGCCAAGCAGAGCCCTGAACTATTGACTGAAAACGGTTTTGTTTACGATGATTGGGCGGCATTGAAGGGCTATAGAGATGCCTGCTTTGGCCAAGGTTTACGGCAATCTGCGGTCGATGCTGTTGCACTTATTGCCCCTGCCAGCCATGCGGCCCCCGTGTTTGACGGCTTCAGCCAAAGCTTGGTCTGGCAGTGGCGCGACAGGAACGGGGCCGTGCTGAACTTGGCGCTGCCAGAGCGAGCCGAAAGCCTGATCTCAGCTAAACCGAAGGCGACACTTGGACTGGTGGCAATGACGCGCGGAAAACCCGCCCGGCCGCTGACGCTCTGGACCAAATCTGAGCCGATGCCGATCGCTATGCAAGTGGGCCGCTTTGGCAAAAAACCGGGGCTGCGTAGAATACTAAGCGGGCTGCTGTCGGGTCAAAATCAGCCGGGCGATGAGGCTAAGATGCCCGACCTTGTCAGCCGGTTTTATGAGCGTGTGTTAGAAGCGATCTTGTGGCGGTTGGGGCAACAGCAAGGGGCTTGGCCGGAGGTAATTTTGGAGCAGGCTACAGCGTTAGGGCAAGCCGAGTTGGTGGCCCGGTCTGAGCAAGTGACAGCCACCTAGCTGCGTATCTCTTGGCGCACGATGTCTGTGATCAGGATATCAATGACAATTGCCCCAACCGTGTCTCTGCCAGCGGCACGCAGCGCATTACGCAAATTATGCATGTTGGAAGAGGCAGTGAATGCGCCTTCAAAACCGCCCACATTGGCATGGTCGAACAGAACTTGCAGAAACTCGTCCCGCAGTCGGGGTTCATGCGCGAACACTATTTCTTGTTGGCCAGCTTCGACCTCGATCGTGATCGACAGCAGCATCATGGCACCAATTCTGCCCTCAACCACGACCGGCACAACGAACTGGTTGTTCATCTTGGCATATTCATTGGCGGAAGGCTCTACGTCACCATGATCATCGACTTCTTCATGTTCTGTAGCGCCGTGGCCGTCATCGGCTGCCATTTCATGGCCGGTGGGCAGGCCCGGACCACAAGGGCCAAGGGCTGCCAAGTCAGGCTCGGGCTCGGGCGGAAAAAGGAACATCGCCGCCGCGACGCCGCCGCCAGTGCCGATAAGGGCAAGAATAATAGGTATGAGCAAGCGCAGCATTCAGGTTCTCCGTTAGAACGGCAGAAGCAGCTCGGCTGCTTGTTGGCCATAGCGTGGGCGTTGCATGTCAGAGATCAAACCGCGGCCACCATAAGAGATGCGCGCAGATGCAATCTTGTCATAGGTTATTTCGTTCTGACGAGAAATATCCGCAGGACGTACAAAACCCGTTACCATCAGCTCTCTAATTTCATTATTTACGCGCACTTCTTGCAGACCAGAGATTGCAAGCACACCGTTAGGTTGAACAGACAGCACGGTGGCGGCGATGCGCAGGGTGAGCTGCTCGTTTCGGCGCACGGAACCGTCGCCAGAAAAGCCACTGGAACTGTCGAGCTGAACGGCTGTGTCGAGCGAGGCGCCGCCGGGCAAGCGGCCTTCAAGATATTCGGGCACGCCGAACAATGCGCCAATGCCGAGATCTTGTTGGCCAGACCGCGAGCGGGCGGTTGAGTTGGATATTTGTGCGCTGTCATTGATCTCGATGACTACGGTCAGGATATCGCCGCGGACCAAGGCGCGTCGGTCACCTAGCAAGCTACCGCGGTTGCCGGTCCAAAGTGAGGCCGGGGTCACGGCGGCGGGTGCGCGCGGGGTCTCGGCAGAAATAGGCAGGCCGGGCGTCATCATCGCCGTATGTTCGGGTGACATTTGCGGCGGTGACATTTGCGGTGTTTGCCCGATTTCTTCTAGCCGCTGAGGCGAGCAGGCCGCGACCAGCAGGAGTGGTAATAGGTAGAGTAAACGCATGTTGGTTTCCTGATTGGGCCTATTGGGTCGCGTATGCAGAACCATCTTCGCCGATAAGTGCTGAAATAGTGTTGCGAGAGGACAGGTTCATTATCCGAATAACCTCGCCAACACCGGCGCGCTCCAATGCGCGACCCTGTGTTGATATATAGAGACCGCCAGTGTTGAAGATGATCCTAATAAGCTGGTTTCGCTCAACAATAGCTGGCGGACCAACATCGCCCTGCCGCACGGGCCGCCCGGCATAAAGAGCCACACGGGTTTCCATGCCGATCAAAAGATCGGGGTCAGAAACGCCGCCCGAGACTTCGCCCTCGTGGTAGAGCAGGTCTGACGGAACCAGAACCGTTTGTGCCGGAATTGTGCGCGCTGCGACAATTATTTCAGCTTGCGCAGCAAAAGGCGCAAATATGAGCAGGCAAATCAGACGCAGCATTAGCGCACCTGTACCATTGCGCCGAGCATTTGGTCGGCGGCAGTGATGACTTTTGAGTTCAGCTCATAGCCGCGCTGGGCTTCGATCAGGTCGGTAATTTCGCGGACGGCATCAACTGTGCTTTCTTCGAGATAACCCTGGCGCAATGTGCCGAGCCCGTCTTGGCCGGGCGTGGCCACCAGTGATGGCCCGGATGCAGGCGATTCGACGAACAGGTTTGAGCCGATGGCCTCAAGCCCTTTGGGATTGGTGAAACCTGACAGGGTAAACTGGCCAAGGAATTCGGGCTCAACCCGATCATTGAAATAGGCGTAAAGCTCGCCCTCAGCATTGATTGAGATAGAGCGCGCATCGCTGGGCACGGTGATGTCAGGCACAACAGGGTAGCCGTCTGAGGTTACAATTAGCCCGTCGCCGGTTAGCTTAAGAGAGCCGTCGCGGGTATAGGCGGCGCGGCCATCGGGGAGGGTGACTTCTATATAGCCGTCGCCTTCGATGGCGATATCAAGATCGCCGCCGGTAGCGGCCAGCGCGCCTTGGCCAAGCAGCACAGAAACGGCTGTTGGCCGAACGCCGAGGCCGAGCTGCACACCGGTTGGCAAAATAGAGCCGTCCGCCGAGCTAATTGTGCCGGGGCGGGCGAGCTGCTGGTAATGCAGATCGGCAAATTCGGCACGGCGCGGATTATATCCGGTTGTGCTCATATTCGCCAAATTATTGGCGATAACTTCAACCCGTGTTTGTTGCGCTGACATACCAGCGGCGGCGATTTGTAGGGCGCGCATGAGGCGATCTCCTTAGCGTTTCAGGGTTTGAATAACGTTTTTGATCCGCTCATCTTCGCGGTCAGACAGGCTTTGGCCCAACTCGTAAGCGCGGCCAACTTCGATCATTCGGGCGATTTGTAGCACCGAATTAACGTTTGATTCTTCGACATAACCTTGCAGCATGCGGCCTTGCAACGCGGGCTCATAGCCGGCGGTTGCATTGAACCTAACACCGTCTTCACGGATCATGCCGCCGGGATCTATTGGCAAATACAGCCCGATTTGGCCGATGGGGCCAGCGCCTGCCGAGATTGTGCCATCGGGGGCCACGGCCACAGGGCCGACGCCGGTGGGGACAAAGACCGGAGCACCGCCGGCATCAAGCACCAAATAGCCTTCTGGGGTAACCAGATCGCCGTTTTCATTGGTGCTAAATGCCCCGGCGCGCGTGAGCCGCTCACCATCGGGGGTTTGGATAAGAAAGAAACCTTCACCCTCAATTGCGAGATCAAAAGCGCCATTGGTTTGGGTCAATGCGCCCTGATTTTGGATCGTGTCGCGGACATTGGCTGCGGCCATCGACATTGAAGGTACATGGCCGCCAAGCCCGGCTACATATTCTGAAAATATAACACTTTCAGCCCGGTAGCCGGTGGTTGAGGCATTGGCGATATTATTGGCGACGACCTGCATTTCTGACATGAGGCCAGACTGGCGCGATAACAGCGCATAGGTGGCATTATCCATGGGTTATCCTCCGGCTATCAGCTGGATCAGCGTGACCTGAAAGAAGCCCTTCAGCGTCTCGGTCATGTATCCCATCGTGCCCCAGAACACGGCGATAATGGCCGCCAGTTTGGGCACAAAAGTCAGCGTCATTTCCTGAATCGAGGTCAGGGCTTGAAACAAGCCAACGGTCAAACCGGCCAACAAAGCGACCGATAAGATCGGCAGCGATGTTAAGACGGCAATGCGCAAACCTTGCCTCAAAGTGTCATAAAACAGTGCTTCTTCCATGGCTTAGACCGGCATCCTCAAAATTTCTTGATAGGCTTCGACAACCTTGTTGCGCACCGACACGGCGGTCTCGATGGCCAGCTCGGTTTGCGCCAATGCTTGGACCAGCGCATGCGGGTCGGCGTCTGATGTCATGGCGGCCATGGCGGCTTGCTCGCCCTCTTGCAGGGTTGCGGCAAAGTCGTTGAGCGCCCCTGAGAGTGACGACCCTGCAACCTCTTCTTCGGCTGATGTTGCAGCGCGGTTGGCGGTGTAGTTGCGGGCGGCGAATGAATTGCGAATTTCCATTAGGATTCTCCTATCTGCGCAAGAGATCGAGCAAAGAGCTCGTCATTTGGCGTACTTGGTCGAACATTTTGAGGTTAGCTTCGTAGCTGCGGCCTGCTTCACGGGCATCAGCGATCTCGTAGAGTAGGTTGACGTTGGACCCGCTGTAATTGCCTTCGGAATCAGCCAAAGGGTGTGTTGGGTCGTAGATCATTTCAGGTTCGGTCCGGTCGAGTCTGACGGGTCCGGTTGTGATTTGGCCCGTGCGTTGGCCAGCCTCAAGGACCTCTTCAAAGCTGACCATTTTTCGATGAAAACCGGGTGTATCAACATTGGCTATGTTTTCAGAAACATAGCGCAATCTGGATGCCTGAGCCTGCATAGCGCTGGCCGAAACATTCATCGCGTCGGAAAAATCTGTCATAATGCCCCTAACTTATGGCTGTGCGCAAAACGGTGAGTGAATGGCGATAAATGGCCAGAGCTTCTGAATGTTCGCGCTGAGCTTCGGCGGCATAGATCATTTGTTCTTCAATAGAGACGGAGTTGCCATTGGGCGACATGCCGAGCAATTGCGGCTCAGAGCGGGCCAGTTGGCTGGCCTGATTGGCAGCGCCCAAGTGACCGGCGCGCGTGATTTGCACAGCGGTATGGCGCACTGGACGAAAGTGCTCGTGAAAGGCACCAAGTTTCTGCGCCCGAAAACCGGGCGTGTCAGAGTTGGCTATGTTGCGCGCTATCATCGCGGTGCGCGCCCCGGCATGGCTGGCCATAGCCGAGGATAGTCTAAATAGGTCGAGTGACTGGAACATCGGGGTTTCTCCTCCGATTTGCTTCAACACTGCATTAAGCCTGATTCCTTAAGGTCGTGTTGCCGGATTCTTTCCAAATCAAAAATGCAGAGGCACGCAATGACCCATAATGTATTTGAACGTATGACCGCCGCGATAAGTCGACAGGCGCTGCGCTACCCGCTTGGCGCGGTGGCCAGTGTGGCGGGTGGCCACATAGAGGCGCGCGGCCTAGCCCATGCGGCCCGGCTGGGCGACAGGGCGGAAATTTTATGGGGCGATGGGGTGCACCCACTTACGGCGGAAGTGATCCGCGTGCAGGGCGATTTGGTGCAGCTTATGCCCGAAGGCCCGGCCGAGGGTTTGGGCACCGGCACCCCGGTGCGGCTGTGCCCGCCGCCGGTCTTCGCGCCCGATTTATCGTGGATTGGCAGACTGATAGACCCTGATGGCCGGCCGCTTGATGGCCGCCCGCTATTGCCCGGCCTTGTGCCGCGCCCGCTTAATGCGCCGCCACCTGCGGCTGGTGCGCGCCGGCCTATGGGCACGCGTATGGAGACCGGATCTGCCGTGTTTAACACGCTATTGCCGATTGTACGCGGCCAGCGGATTGGGCTGTTTGCGGGCTCTGGTGTTGGCAAATCTACGCTGCTGGCGGCGCTGGCGCGGGGGGTAAATGCCGATGTTGTGGTCATCGGGCTGGTCGGTGAACGGGGCCGAGAAGTGCGACATTTTGTCGATGAAGTTCTGGGGCCAGAGGGCATGGCCCGCTCGGTTGTTGTTGCCGCCACATCAGACCGCGCGCCACAAGTGCGCCGCCGTGCCGCACTTGCCGCGACCTCTGTGGCCGAACATTTTCGCGATCAGGGGCTGCAAGTGCTGCTTTTGCTCGACAGTATTACCAGATTTGCCGAAGCGCATCGCGAATTGGCGGTCGCGTCAGGCGAAGGCGCGGGTTTGCGCGGCTATCCGGCCTCGACCGGGCCTGCAATTGCACAGCTTTGTGAGCGCGCCGGGCCGGGAACAGGGGCTTCTGGCGATATTACGGCGATTTATTCGGTGCTGGTGGCCGGGTCAGATATGGAGGAACCGGTGGCCGATATGCTGCGCGGCGTGCTCGATGGCCACACGGTGCTCGACCGTTCGATAGCTGAGCGCGGCCGGTTTCCGGCGGTTGATGTGTTGCGCTCGGTGTCGCGCAGCCTGCCGCATGCAGCAAATGTTGCAGAAAACCGGCTTATTACCGAGGCGCGGCAGCGGATGGCGGCCTATGATCAGGCTGAGTTGATGATCCAGGCCGGGCTTTATACCACCGGATCTGACCCAGCGATTGATGCAGGAATTGCTTGCCGCGATTCACTTGAGACGTTTCTGACCCAATCAGCAGGCAATACTGCGGCGCATTTTGCACTGTTACGTCAAGCGCTAAACGCGGCACAAACGGGTGCGCAGCCAAAGGCACAAAAGCCCGAGAAAAAACCGGGCACAGCGCTCAATAGACCAGGCCAACGCCAGCCAGCCTAAGGGCTGGCCGCGACGGCTATTTGTATGAAAAGGTTGATGATTGTAGCAATGATAGGGCGGCACTGGCGCCCGACATCGAGAAGTTACTTATTTCGTCTCGCACTAAGAATAGACGGACAAGTTTTTCTTGCATTTCGGGGTCGTCAAAGTCGCTAACGTCACTGGTGCCAAAATAAGATTCAGCGCGTTTTTTGAATTGGACCAGTTGTTCATCAATATCTACAGAAGCAAAGCTGGCCGGAATGCCCAGTGCACTTTGAAACACCGAGCGTAAAGGCGGGCTGCCCATGATCGCAAACCAACGCGAATCGTTCGCTTCGAAGTCGCTCAAAACATCGTTGAGCGCGTTACCTACGTTTAACGCTTGGCGAAAAGTGTCATTTTGTTCGCCTACGGCCACTTCGAACTGATGGTTCTCATATCGATCAATAATCTTATCGGCAAAGCCCGATATGGCCGTGAGCCCGCCCAGATCGCCAAGACTAAACTCTTTGGAGAGTGCCTTATAGCGGCTGTCTGACAGTTTGTTGGCCAGCGCGTCGTCGTCAATCGTGCCTTCTTCGAGCACTTCGAGAATAAAAGCGCGCGAGTTGATGTCGTCGCTCAGGCCAAAGGCGCCCAAAGCGACGGTTAACAAGCGGCGATCATCAACCAGTTCTTGCGCCGATGTGATCTTGGAAATGTTCTCACGAAAATAATCGGTATCGCGCGCCATGACGGCACTTTCATTGAACGCCTCTCTTTGGCTTTCCATGGTGCGGGTCAAAAACTGATAACCCGCATAGCCGCTCAGCGGCAGAACTGGTTGAAAACTCATGCTGTTTGCGCTGCTGCTGCCAGCAGACGCTCCTCTCTTGGTAGCAAAGCCCTTAGTCGTTTAAGCGCTCTGTAAGTGTCACCAGCGACAACGGCCTCGGTGGCCGCGGCCAGCTGCTGGCGGCTATCTGGGTCTGTGAGCGCTTGGCTAAGCTGCTCGATGCCGCGCAAGAGCTGGAAGCCAGCTGTTTCATCACTGGCATCACCCGACAGAACCAGCTGCGCGATATAGCAGACACGGCGGACCGGTGTGGTCACCTCATCTGGCCGGATCGCATCTCTGAGCCGGAGGATATTGGCATTTGGCGTCAAGATAGAAAGACGCGTGCGTCGGTCGCCGTTTTCAATGACTGCGCCGTTGACAAGAACCCGCTCTTTGGGGCCGAGTTTGAGTACAAGACCTGACATTATTCCGCCTCCGGTGTGTTAGCCTGACCGCTCAGGCCGCGCATAACGGCGGTGTTAATATCAATAAGGGCTTCTACATCAGCCTCGCCGCGCAGAACTTGGCGCGTATGATGCACAGTGAATTCTGCAAGATAAAATACCTGGGCGCGCAGTTTTGCCGGAAGTTGATTGGCACCATCGGCAACTTCAATTGCCAGATGGGTCCAGACCCGACGGTTTTCATGCAGCGCTTCGGCGAGACCGCGAAAGTTGGCGGAGTCGTTTGCGGCTTGTCGGAGCCGGGCTGTGGTTTGGGAAAAGAGCATAAACTCTGTTGAGCGGCCGGTGCGAACGGGTGCTGCTTCGCTTGGGCCATAGGCCTTTTGGGCCAATAATGTCGCGTTCACGTCGATGTCCTTTCAGGACTGAGTGCTGTTTTACAGGTGTTGCGGCAGGTGTGGGGCGCCGTTTTGGCGCCCCACTCGTTGCTTTACCCGAACAGCGACAAGATCGACTGTGGCGCTTGGTTGGCGATAGACAGCGACTGGACACCCAGCTGCTGTTGCACCTGAAGCGCTTGGAGACGAGCCGAGGCTTCCTCCATATTGGCATCGACCATGGAGCCGATACCGGACTTGAGCGAGTCAGTTAGTTTGCCAATGAAATCTGACTGGATCTCGATGCGACCTTCGACAGAACCGAAGGAAGCAGCGGCATCAACCGACGTGTTGATGAGATCTTCGATTGCACTGAGCGCATTCGCGGCGCCAAGTGCAGTGCTAACGTCGATACCGGACATCGCAGACAGACCACCTGCGCCAGTATTGCTGAAGCTTGCTGTGATGAACATGTCATTTACTGCATCGTTGTTTGTGAAGTTCAGCTCACCTGGGCTACCGCTGTCATATTCAACAACTAGGTCTGCAATGCCCAGCGCATCAATAGCGTTTTTCAGCCCAACCGCGACCATATCGTCAGGCGTGGCTGAGGCAATATCATCCGCAGTCAACGTATAAGATGCGGTTTGGTCACCGATGGCGATTGATACCTTATCACCAGCAGCAAAGTTACCGCCAAAACCACCAGAGTCAATTATGATCAGACCCGCGCCACCGCCAGAATCGGCATTGAAGCCAGCCGTATCACCATTGGCAGACTCATTGTCCGAGCCAGCGAATACCGCGGCGGCGGCATAGTCAGCCGTAGACAGGTTTTGTGCGTTCACTGTGATATTGGACGCCGTAACGGTGCCCGTTGAATCACGGTTGAGCGATGACAGAACGTCGACTGTGGTCTGCGAACCGTCAACGAGGTTGAGCCCGTTAAACTGCGCCGCGTTTACAACAGAATTGATCTGATCTTGCAGAGCCGAAATATCGGCCTGAATTTTATCGCGGTCAACGTTGTCTTCCTGAGCCGCAACAATTTTGCCTTTCATTTCGGTCATCAGGTCAGTCACTGTTTCAGCGGCCTGACGGGCCACAGCAACGGTTGATTCCCCAAGTGCCAGGCTATCGGAGATTGCCTTAAAGCCCTTAACGTCAGATTCCATCACCTTCGAGATCGCCCAGATGGCAGAGTTGTCTTTGGCGCTGCCAACAGCTTTACCTGTTGAAATCATCGACTGAGTTTCAAGCAGGTTGTTGTTGACGGATTTAAGAGTTTGCAGCGCAACCATTGCGCCATTGTTTGTCAGAATGCTCGACATTTGTATGTCCTTAGATAGATGGCGCTTTTGCGCCAGGATTTCATGATGCCGCCCATTTGGGGCGGTATGACGTGCCATTCTGACATATGCTGCGCGGCCATTTAGCCGAACGCGCCATCGCTCTGGATGCCTGATGACCTTGGCGGTGAAACCCTTAACAGGACTATAATCGGGCCTTTTCCAATGCTCTCAATTCGATTTAAGACGGGCAGTTCAATTTAAGGTTGGTAATTCGATTTAGGCGCGGCGCTCTACGGCAGGCCGCTTCTGGCCGACCTTGGCTTTTTGGCCCTGGCGGTCATAAGTAAGGAAGCCGTTCTCAGAGCGCTGAAGCAGGTCGAGCCGCCGCGCAGCCTCGCGCACACCTGATATAGCAGCGGCCAGCAGCCTTTGGTTGCGGGCCAACCCGGCGCCAATGCGGCGCACGCGCTGGCCGTCGCCACGGGCTATTTGGCCTATGTTTTGCAGCTGGGTAAAAAGCTCTGTCTTTCTGGGTGCCAGCAAGGGCAGTTCTTCAAAGGCACCTGACAAGATTGCTTGTCGTTCTGCAGCGAGTAGCGATTCTATCTGATCTGCAAGTCTATTCAGCACGGGTTTGCTCCTGCATAGCTCTAAACAATGATTCGGCCAGCCCAATGCCACCGCCATCGACCATGATTCTGGCCTGCTCCATGCGCAATAGAGAGCCAAACTGTTCTTCACCCTCGCCGCCTCCAAACGCGCCGGGCTTAGCATCTAGCCCGGCAGATTTGAGCATTTCGGCAAGAAATACGGCTTCTAGCTCATTGGCAGCCTCGCGCAGCAAGACATCTTGGCTGGTTTGAGCGTTGGTTCTTGAAATATCGGTCTGCGCCACTGCGGTTAGTGGCCCACTCTCAGGAATGGTCATGGGTGTCTCCATTTAGACGGATTTTTTTGAGTTTGCGCTGAAACCGGTAAAGAAGCCGTAATCTTCCTGAGCCTATTCTTATGTCAGCGTCCAAACCCAGATCGGAGAAGGGATGGCATTTATAATGGTCCAGAATGGGCTGGCGACTGCCGCCAACACCGCAAATTTGCCCGCAGCGTTGCCCGAAGGCCGCGCGGCCTTGCCCGTCTATGATAATGACAAGGACTCCTTTGCTGACGTTGTTGAAGCCGGTCGGGAAAGCCTGGCTGTTGATCCGCAGCGTATAACTAAGCGTGCTGATGGGCAGACAGCTGAGGCCGAGCACGCTGCCGAATCTGTAGACCAAGGCTCAAGCAGTTGGCCAAAACTTGCTGACAATATTGACGACGTTGTCGTGCCCAGCGCAGATGCCCGACATGATAATACAGCGCAGCAGCTGACCAGTGAGGGTGAGCCCGCCGAAACGGCTGGGCTGCTTAACCCGGTATTGGCGGTTGTGTCTGAGACGGTTCAAACCGAGCCAAGGGCGCTGTTGCAAAACGGGCTTGCTGGCAAGGTGCAGGTCCGCGCTGCCTTTGACCATATGGCCGCACCCGTTGAGGCGGCGTATGGTGCTGAAGTCGTTAGCGGCACGGATGTCGCTGCGCGTGGTCTTGCCAGTACCGGTTTGCGCGGTCAGCCCAGTGCTGAACCTGGGCGGCAAGAGACTGGACAAATTCTGGTTCAGCCCGGTGCCGTGGCAATGGCTGGTCCCGTTAGTTCGGAGCCGGACTTAATCGCACCGGTGCCGGGCGCTGAGGTCAATACGATTGCTCAGGCTACCTCGACGCAGTTTGCTGGCTTAGCCGATAGCCGTTCGATAAACGCCGTGGCGGTTAACGAAGCGAAGGCAAATGTTAGTCAGGCGCGGTTGGCAACGGCTGGCGCTGAACCGGCAATGGCCAGTCAGGCTGAGGTGGCTTTGGCCCGCCAAGTGGCCGAGCAGGTACCTGTTCTGGAGCCAAAGTTTAATGAAATGCGCGCGACAGATAAGGCTGGTGCGACACGCAGCACAGCCGGCGCAACAACCCGGCGTGAACAAAGTGCCGCGTCAAACATCACAAATACGACGACGAGCACGCCGCCAACAATTGGCGCGGCTGTGGCTTTGCCCCAAGCTTTGTTAGTCGAGGCCGACCCCGCCGAAGCCAGTTTTGGTTTGTCGGTTGCGGCGGGCCAAAGCAGTGCAGCACCACAGGCGCTGTTTTCATCTGGCGCACCAGAGCAGACAGCGGGCCAAAGTGCCGCGCAAACCCGCGAGTTGGCCGCACAGCTGGCCAGTAATATGCCAAAGTCAAACGGGCAGACCACCGAGATTATGCTGACGCCAGAAGAGCTGGGCCGGGTCCGGCTTTCGCTGCATAGCGTCGGCGATAAAGTGGTGGTCATGATCGCTGCCGAGCGGCCTGAAACTGTTGAGCTTATGCGCCGCCATATGGATGAGCTTGAGCGCGAACTACGCGCAGAAGGCTTTGAGGATGTGAGTTTTGAGTTTGGTGGCGACACCGCGCCAGACCAAGATAATGAAGCATCAGCCGATACCGGGCTTGGCCTGCATTCTGGCTCAGAGACCGACCGCAATACTGGGCAAGGACTGGGCCAAACAGCCGCTGCACGCGCCTTGAACCAACGCGAAACTGCGACGCCGCATCAACTGTCCGCTAATGGACAGCTCGATTTGCGGCTTTAAGAATTTAGGGAATTATCATGGACGCTGTCACTTCTGCCACCACCACTACTGCTGCTGCAACCACATCCACCGCAGCAATCACCTCTGACTTCAACACGTTCCTGACGCTGATGACCACGCAGCTGAAGAACCAAGACCCGCTCGACCCGGTCGATTCGTCTGAATTTGCCCTGCAATTGGCCACCTTCTCGGGGGTCGAGCAACAGGTTCTGACCAATGACCTGCTCACCGCCGTGAGCGCGCAGCTCGCGGTGAGCGGTTTGTCGCAAATGTCGAGCTGGGTTGGCATGGAAGTACGCGCCCCGTCTGGCGTGTATTTTGACGGGGAACCGGTCACGATTGCGCCAAACCCTGTTTCTTTGGCTGATACGGTTGAGTTGGTTGTGTACGATTCGAGCGGCGAAGAAGTGCAGCGTTTCGAGATCCCAGTCTCAGCAGAGCCGATTGAGTGGGCCGGTGTCGCTCCCGATGGTACGCCTTTCCCATCAGGCACATATACTTTTGATGTGATCAGCTATGCTGGGGGCGAGGTGCTGCTATCTGAGCGCGCTGATGTTTATGCAAAAGTCACCGAAGTCCGCTCAGAGGGCGGAGAGATTTTGCTAATCCTTGAGGGTGGTGGCGCTGTTTCGGCCAATGCTGTCAGCGGTATGCGCAACCCGAATTCGTAGGCACAGCAGCCTAACACCAACAAAAATGGCCGCGCTGAATTGCGCGGCCATTTCTGGTTTGTACTCGTAGGGCAGTGTTTAGCTTGTCGACTTGCGCCGACGCAATGCGCTAAGGCCACCCATAGCTGCCATGATCAGCAGACCAGTAGCAGGCAGCGGAACGCTGGCGATTGTGAATGTAATGTTGTCGACACGGCCAGAACCGTTGGCAGCGTTCTGGAATGTGAAGACGGAAACGTCATCAAACGCGCCCATAACATCAACCGCTGTCATTGCATTGCCGGACTGTGTTTCGGTGTACGAAGTTGTCGGGCCACCGGAAGAGACCACAATGTCACCGCCATTGCCGGGCGCATTGAACAAGAAGCCTTCAACATCGAAGTTGCCGCCGGAATAGGTGACGGAGATGATTTCATTATTGCCGAACTGCAAGCAGGATGAGTTTGGCGAGCCTGTTGGGCAGCTAGAGGCTAAGCCAGCGCCGCCGGGGCTGTTGCTCGTGAAGGTAAAACCGTCTTCGGTATATGTGCCGCCGGACAGAAGCCCGCTATCAAAATCAATGGTGACTGTTGCGGCAGCAGCCATACTACCTGTCATTGCCAGCGCAAGGCCGACGGCAAGTGCAAATTTGTTCATCAAAAGGGTACCTCTAAAAGCTATGTCTTTACCGAAACTTTGGCGATTGCAGCGATTTTAAGGTTTTTTTAAGTTATTAGCACTTGTCTAAAAGGATAGGTCTGAAGAATATGCTTGCAAAAACAAATACTTACCAAATATCGCGATGCGGGGCGGCGGCCCCTTTGCTCACATTACTCAACCTAGATGAGCCGAAACGCCTGACGCAATATACCAATGGTTGCGAATCGGGCAGCCGAAAGCGCTTAATTAATTATACGCGCAAATTGGCACAATCAGAAATGAAATCTTAGTATTGTTTCGTAATTGGCGCGGCGCGATTATAGCAACCGGATGACCCATTCGACCAGTAATGTGGCGCCCGCCCCGAGGCCAACCCATTTGACCGGGCCATATCGGTTCTTCACCGGCAGCGGGGCGTTGGTTTGCCGGATCAGCGCATCTTCGGCCAGCTGCGGCAGGCGTGGCCCGAGCCGGGCCAAGACACGTGCTGTTTTGGCAAGGTCGAAGGGCCTCATCAAAACCACAGAGACTTGCTATAGGACTCATAGCAGACAAAAAGGCATGTAGACAA
>JAESRD010000379.1 GCA_016764835.1 Paracoccaceae bacterium
ATGCCATGTCGCAGCTGCGCACGGTGCATGGCCGCATGGAGCTGGCCGCGACCCGCGCTAACGGCGCCACAGTCTATGTTGATTATGCGCATACACCAGCGGCAATAAGCACGGCGCTCAAAGCGCTGCGCCCGCATGTTATGGGCCGGATCATCGCAATCGTCGGCGCAGGCGGTGACCGTGATACGGGCAAACGCCCACTCATGGGGGCTGCGGCGGCTGACAATGCCGACGGCGTGATCATCACCGATGACAACCCGCGCTCGGAAGAGCCGGGGGCCATTCGCGCCGCCGTGCTCGACGGGGTGCGCGGCGCTGGCGGGGCAGAGCGGACCACCGAGGTCGGCGACCGGGCCGAGGCGATATTGCGCGGTGTCGATGCGCTGAGCGCCGGTGACGCGCTGCTTATTTGCGGCAAGGGCCATGAGACCGGCCAAACCATTGGCGATGCGGTCATGCCGTTTGATGATGTTGAGCAGGCGTCAATTGCCGTGGCAGCTTTGGAAGGCCGGATATGAGCCTGTGGACAGCGCAAACGGCTATGGAGGCGACCGGCGGCACCTGTGCTGTCGACTGGACGGCGCGCGGGGTCTCGATAGACACCAGAACCTTGCAAAAGGGTGATCTGTTCGTGGCGCTGACAGACATGCGCGACGGCCATGAATTTGTCGCAGCGGCTTTGGCAAAAGGGGCGGCGGCGGCTTTGGTGTCGCGCATACCTGACGGTGTGAGCGCGGATGCGCCATTGCTCATCGTGCCCGATGTTTTGACAGGGCTTGAGACGCTGGGCCAAGCAGCCCGTGCGCGCAGCCATGCGCGGATCGTCGCCGTTACCGGGTCGGTTGGCAAAACGTCAACCAAAGAGATGCTGCGGGCGGCTCTGTACGGGCAGGGCCGGGTTCATGCGGCCGAGGCCAGCTACAATAACCAATGGGGTGTGCCGCTGACACTGGCGCGTATGCCGGCCGATAGTGACTATGCGATTTTTGAGATTGGCATGAACCATCCCGGTGAGATTGGCCCGCTGGCGGCCATGGTGCGGCCACATGTGGCAATGATCACCACGATTGCGGCGGCACATTTGGAGGCCTTTGCTGGGCTTGACGCGATTGCTGAAGAAAAGGCGGCGATCTTTGGAGCACTTGAGCCGGGCGGCGTGGCGGTGATCAACGGTGATCTGGCGCAGACGCCAATTTTGGTCGCTGCGGCCAAGGCGGCGGGCGCAAAGGTCATAAGTTTTGGCACTGGGGCGGGTAATCACCACCGGCTCAGCGAGATCGTTGTCAAAGACGGGGTGACGGTTGCGGCGGGGCGGGCATGGCGGCGGTCGTTCATGCTCAAGGTTGCCACTGAGGGACAGCATTTTGCTGTTAATGCGCTGGGGGCGCTGGCCTGCGCCACCGCTCTGGGTGCCGATATGGGCCAGGCGCTGGGTGGTTTGGCCGGGTGGACCCCGCCGCGCGGGCGCGGGCACCGCGAAGACATTAACCTGCGTCAACGCAATGCGGGCACAGGCGGCCCGGTGCAGGGCGCGCAAGAGGCGGTGTTGGCGCTGATAGATGATGCGTTTAACGCCAACCCAACATCGCTGAAAGCGGCACTGAATATGCTGGCTGTGACCCAGCCGCCGGGGCTGGCAGAGGCCAAGGGCCGCCGTGTGGCTGTGCTGGGCGATATGCTGGAGCTTGGCCCGCATGAGGCCGCGCTACACCTGCAATTTGCCAATGAGCCATCGCTGGCACAAGTTGACATCATCCACTGCGTCGGCCTGCCGATGCGCGGCCTGTATGATCAGCTGCCCGCCCACCAACGCGGCAAATGGGCGGCGACAGCGCAAGAACTGCTGCCAAATGCGGCGCGGCTGGCACAGGCAGGCGATATTATTCTTATTAAAGGCTCGAAGGGCAGTAAAGTCAGCCTGATTGTTGACGCCATTCGCAAATTGGGGCATCGCAACGATCCCCGCGATCAGGAGAACTAAACCCATGCTTTACTGGCTGACAGCCCTTTCTGATGGCGGTGATTTCTACAATCTGTTCCGCTATATCACCTTTCGCGCGGGTGGCGCGTTCATGACCTCGCTGATCTTTGGTTTCATGTTCGGCCTGCCGCTGATCAACGTGTTGCGCAAACGCCAAGGCAAGGGCCAGCCGATCCGCAAAGACGGGCCAGAGAGCCACTTCGCCAAGGCCGGCACCCCGACCATGGGCGGCTTGTTGATCGTCGGCGCATTGCTGACCTCAACTTTGCTTTGGGCCCGGCTCGACAACCCCTATATCTGGATGATTTTGTTCGTAACTGTCAGCTTTGCCGCGATCGGTTTTGCCGATGATTATGCGAAAGTCACTAAGCAGACCACAGACGGTGTGTCAGGCAAAGTCCGGCTGGCGCTTGGATTGCTGGTCGCGGGCATTGCTGCCTATTGGGCCTCGTATTTTCATCCCGACGCGCTGACCAATCAGCTGGCTTTTCCTGTGTTCAAAGAGAGCCTGCTTAATATGGGCATCTTCTTCATTCCGTTCAGCATCCTTGTCATCGTAGGCTCTGCCAATGCGGTTAATCTGACCGACGGGCTCGACGGGCTTGCCATCATGCCGGCCATGATTGCCGCCGGCACATTTGGCATCATTGCATACTTCGTCGGTCGGACCGACTTTTCGCAATATCTCGACGTGCATTACATCCCCGGCGCAGGTGAGATCGTGATCTTTTGCGCCGGGCTGATAGGCGGCGGCCTTGGTTTCTTGTGGTACAACGCGCCCCCAGCGGCGGTGTTCATGGGCGACACAGGCAGCCTCGCGCTTGGCGGTGCTTTGGGTGCAATCGCCGTGGCCACCAAGCACGAGATTGTGCTGGCAAATGTCGGTGGATTGTTCGTGGTCGAGGCGCTGTCGGTCATCATCCAAGTGCTGTACTTTAAGCGCACAGGCAAACGGGTTTTCCTGATGGCACCGATCCATCACCACTATGAGAAACGCGGCTGGGCCGAGAGCCAGATTGTTATTCGGTTTTGGATTATTTCACTGATTTTGGCGATGGTTGGGCTGGCGACGCTTAAGGTGCGGTAGGCCCACCCTCACCACATCCCCCCAAAAAAACCATAGGAGCGCCCCATGATCACAGCCACAGGCTACAAAGGCCAAGCCGTCGCCGTCCTCGGCCTCAGCCGCTCCGGCCTCGCCGTTATTTGCGCGCTTGAGGCTGGCGGCGCATACCCTATCGGCTGGGATGACAGCCCCATCGCCTGCGCCGCCGGTGAGGCATCAGGGGCCGAAATCCGCGACCTGAGCAAACATGGCGCGCTGGCAGACATTGCCGCGCTGATCGTCTCGCCCGGCATCCCCCATCTTTACCCCGCTCCGCATCCAATTATAGAGGCCGCATGGGCCGCTGGCGTGCCGGTTGATAATGATATTGGCTTGTTCTTCCGTTCTTTCGCCAATGAAGGTTTCGAAGACCTCGCCAAGCCGCCAAGGATCATTGCCGTCACCGGTTCCAATGGCAAATCGACCACCTCTGCGCTGATCCACCACATCATTACCCATGCCGGCCACCCGGCCCAGCTGGCCGGCAATATCGGCCTCGGCGTGTTTGACATTGAAGAAGCCCATAGCGGCGAAGTCATCGTGCTCGAACTCAGCTCTTACCAGACCGAGCTGGCCCGGGCGCTGACCCCTGATGTGGCGGTGTTCACCAATCTATCGCCTGATCATCTGGACAGACATGGCGGGCAGGGCGGCTATTTTGCTGCCAAACGACGGCTGTTTGCCGAGGGCGGGCCAGACCGCGCCGTGATTGGTGTTGATGAGCCGGAAGGGCGCTATTTGGCCAACCAACTGGCTGGGAGCGCCGATGATACAAGCCTGATCAGGGTCTCGGCCGGGCGCAAGCTGGCGGGCAATGGCTGGACTGTTACCGCGAAGAAGGGCTTCTTGGCCGAGTGGCGGCGTGGCAAGCAGATGGCCTCTTGCGATCTGCGCCAGATAAAAAGCCTGCCCGGTAGTCACAACCACCAAAACGCCTGCGCTGCTTGGGCGGCGTGCCGGGCGATCAACATAGCGCCTCGGGTTATTGCCGCCGCTTTGGCCAGCTATCCGGGCCTGCCGCACCGGTCGCAACATATCGCCAGCGCTGATGGCGTGGACTATGTGAACGATAGCAAAGCCACCAATGTTGACGCCGCCGCCCATGCGCTGGCGGCCTTTGGCAAGATCCGCTGGATCTGTGGCGGCTTGCAAAAAGAGGGCGGGCTGGCGGGGCTTGCGCCGCATTTGGGCAATGTCGCCAAAGCCTATGTTATTGGCCGCGAAGCCGCGCAGTTTGCGCTGGGTCTTGGCGATGTTGAGAGCGCGATTTGCACTGATATGGCGACGGCGGTGACCATGGCCATGGACGACGCACAGCCGGGCGAAACCGTGCTGCTGGCCCCGGCCGCGGCCAGCTTTGATCAATATGATAATTTCGAGCAACGCGGCGATGATTTCGCAGCGCTGGTTAAGGCCCGTCTCTGAGGTTTTGCGCTGCCGCAACAGCCGAGGCCCAAGCCCACTGAAAGTTATAACCGCCGAGCCAGCCGGTGACATCAAGGCATTCGCCAATGAAATACAGCCCCGGCTGGCTTTTGCTCTGCATGGTCTTTGATGACAGCCCGTTGGTGTCGATCCCGCCCAGCGTCACCTCTGCCGTGCGGTAGCCCTCAGACCCGGTCGGCAACAGCGTGAATGCGTTAAGCCCGTCGCCCAGAGCGTCAAACTTGGCCGCGTTCAGCTGGCCCAGCTTGCCCTCATATCCGGCCAGCTTGGCCATATAGCTGGCCAGCCGCGACGGTAGCGGGCCAGAGAGCGCACCGCCGAGGGTCTTGGCCCCGGCGGCAGCGCGCAAAAGGTCAGCGCCGCGCTGACCGGGCAAAAGATCAAGCGTGATCTCAGCACCCTCTTGCCAAAAGTTCGATATTTGCAAAATCGCCGGGCCGGACAGACCGCGATGGGTGAACAGTAGCGCCTCGTCGAAGCTCTTACCGCCCGCCGTGGCGCGCACGGGCAGTGACACACCGGCCAGCTCGGTAAACTTATCTTGGCCAAAGGTCAGCGGCACAAGGCCGGGACGGGTCTGGACGATCTTATGGCCGAATTGCTCAGCAATCTGATAGCCAAACCCGGTTGCCCCCATTTTTGGGATAGACTTGCCACCGGTCGCGATCACCAGATTACGGGCGATAATCTCTTGGCGCACGCCTTGGCGCTTGATCCAAACCCGATACTTGCCGTCCTTATGCGCGACCTCTTCAACGCTGGTGCCGAGCCAACTTGCGCGCCGTTCGCCTCGACGGCCGCCAGCAGCATGGCCACGATTTGTTTGGCCGAGCCGTCGCAAAACAACTGCCCCAGCGCCTTTTCATGCCAGTCTATGCCCGCCGCATCGACCAGACCTACAAAGTCATGAGGGCTAAACCGGGCCAGAGCCGATTTGGCAAAATGCCGGTTGCCGCTGATGAAATGCTCAGGGCCAGTGCGCAGATTGGTAAAGTTGCAGCGCCCGCCGCCCGAGATGCGGATTTTTTCGCCCGGCGCTTTGGCATGATCGAGCAGCAGCGTGCCGGGGCCGCTGCGCCCGGCGCAAAACAGCCCGGCCGCACCCGCGCCAATGATAAGTGTTTCAATATCCATATTGGCTCAGGTGCCGCGAAACCGACGGCAATACAAGCCCTGCTGTTTTTTGCGCCGCAGCGGCCTAAAGACGCTATGCGCAGCCAATCAAACCTGCCATGCTCACGTCCGCAGCCAAAACCACGTTATTTTGCTAGCTCTTACGGCGGATCATGGGTATAGCTAAAGCCAGACCCGGCAAACGGGCGAATGTTGGCAAGAGCGGTAATTCATGACGGAAATGGCCTATGGGACGGTCGCGGTAGTGACCGGCGATCCCGTTTTGCCACGTTGGTGGCGGACAGTTGATAAATGGACAATGCTGGCAATCTTTGGGTTGTTTGCGATCGGGCTTCTGCTCGGGTTGGCCTCGTCGCCCCCCTTAGCCGCGCGCAATAATCTTGAACCATTTCATTATGTTACCCGGCAAGCCTTCTTTGGTACTGTCGCGCTGATTGTCATGATCATCACCTCAATGATGAGCCCGCAAACCGTGCGCAGACTGGCCGTGCTCGGCTTCTTTGCCGCCTTTATTGCGCTGGCTCTGCTGCCCTTCTTTGGCACTGATTACGGCAAAGGCGCTGTGCGCTGGTATTCACTGGGCTTTGCCAGCTTCCAGCCGTCTGAGTTTCTCAAGCCTGTATTTGTCGTGCTGGCTGCTTGGATGCTGGCTGCGGGCCAAGAGATAAACGGCCCCCCCGGGCGAACCTATTCGTTTCTGCTGGTGGTGTTGATCACCCTGCTTTTGGCGCTACAGCCTGATTTCGGCCAAGCCTGTTTGGTGCTGTTTTCATGGGCGGTCATGTACTTTATCGCCGGTGCGCCGATGCTGCTCTTGTTCGTGCTCGGCGGCCTTGTGGTCGCGGCTGGCACCTTCGCTTATTCAAACTCAGAGCACTTTGCCCGGCGGATTGACGGCTTCTTGTCACCTGATCTCGACCCGCGCACACAGCTTGGCTATGCCACAAACGC
>JAESRD010000380.1 GCA_016764835.1 Paracoccaceae bacterium
CATCTCGAAACCATTGGCTTCAGAGCCGGTATTCATGTTGAGGTCGATCTGATGATCGCCGACAGTGCCTTCATAGCCTGCACCAACAAGGTAAGTGTCCGTTTGGACCACGAAGCCATCCGCTATCGCAACAAATTCGACCGTATCTCCGGTGAGCGTGGCGGCGCTCAGACCACCAGCCACAAAGCTTAATGCCAAGGCGGCAGGTACAAGAATTTTATTCATAACATTTCTCCAAAACCAAAAGGACGAGTTAACCGTTTTTTAAGCAATTATCAGACGGTGCCTTTTGCTGGTTGTAATAACGAGCGCAGCGCCCCTCGCTGTCTAAAAAAGAACATATTTCCAATTTTCGGCTTGGTAAATGATTTTCTAAAGCGTGGTAAACGGACGGTTTTGCTTTTCTTTGGCTCGTTCATTGCAGAATTCGCCAAACTTCTCTTTAAAAACAACACAAATTCATTGCATTTCAGCGCCGCTGACGTGATGCAACCATAGGTAGTGATGCCAATGACTAATCACCTATCGGATGAATTTTTAGCCGGAGTTAATTTCCAAAACCGAACTAATAGCTGCATTTTCAGGGTATTGTCCCAAACCAGCTAGGCTCGTTAACAAAGCCCGCGCCGAGGCGGTGTGACAATCCAACACCGCGAATCATTTTGATGATTCGTTAGCCAATCCACAATCAAGCTGGTCGCGCTATTTTGCAGCCATTTGCCGCGAAAACGTTAATGGGTTAACAGATTCTGTCAAATTCTGCCGGTTATGCCTATCCGGCAAGTAGCGTCTGTGCCGCCGCGCGTGCGGCATCTGTGACACTGTCGCCCGACAACATGCGGGCAATTTCATCAACACGCTGCGCCGCGTCGAGCGGCACAACTTGCGAGCGGGTCTGGCCATTTTTGACATGTTTCTCAACGCGCCAATGGTGCTGCCCTCTGGCCCCAACCTGCGGCGAATGCGTCACCGCCAGCACCTGCCCGGTTGCGGCCAACTCACTCAGGCGTCTGCCAACAGCGTCGGCTGTCGCCCCGCCCACACCGCGGTCTATCTCATCAAAGATCAGCGTCAGCCCATCGCCGCCGCCGGTCAGACAAACTTTGAGCGCTAGCAAAAACCGGCTCAGCTCGCCACCAGAGGCGATCTTGTCGAGCGGGCCTGACGGCGCACCCGGATTGGTGGCGGCAAGGAAGATAACCGCGTCCTGCCCCGTCGGCCCAGCCGGGCCAGTGACCACGGAAATGGTGAACACCGCCCGCTCCATTTTCAGCGGGGCCAGCTCGCCGGCCATGGCTTTCTCCAACCTACGAGCGGCTTTTATCCGCAGCGCAGTTAGGCCGTCAGCCGCTGTTTGGTAGCTGGTTTCGGCCTGTGCCAGCTCTGCACGCAAGGTGGCAAGATCGTCGCCTGAACGCTCAAGTGCGGCCAGCCGCTCCTGCAAATTTTGGCCAAAAGCGGCCAGCTCATCGGGCAACACTTCATGTTTACGGGCCAAGGCGCGAATGGCAAATAGCCGCTCTTCAGTGCGCTCCAACTCCAGCGGATCATGGTCAAAAATATTGAGCGATGCGCTGACGCCCTGCTCGGCTTCGGCCAAGGCATTAAGCGCGCGCGACAAGGCCTCGATTGGCGCGTCAAGCAAGCCGTCAGCCTCTTTTGCCGCGCCGTCAAGCCAGCGCTGTGCTTCGAGAACCTGTTGCTCAACACCGTTTGGCTGCAACAAAACATGCGCCCGCACGACTTCTTCATGCACCCGCAGCCCGGCCTGCATCGACCGGCGGGCGGTATCAAGCGCCGCATCTTCGCCAACTTCTGGCGAAAGGTCGGCCATCTCAGCAGCGGCATGGCGCAAGAATTCTTCTTCCTCGCGCAGCAATGCGGCAGCCTTTTCGGCCGCTTCAAGTGCGGCCTTAGCCGCGCGGCGTCCGGCCCAGCCACGGCTACATTTCTCAATGGCTTTGTCGCTTTTAGCGAAGCTATCCAATAGCTTGCGGTGGCCGCGGGCATTGAGCAAACCGCGGTCATCATGCTGGCCGTGCAGCTCAACCAAACAGGCCGAAAGCTGGCGCAACAGATCACCCGGTGCACGGCGGCCATTAACCCAGGCTGTTTTGCGGCCCTCGGGCGTGTTGATCCGCCGCAAGATCAGCTCGCCGTCTTCGGCCTGCATCCCGGCCTCTTCGAGCAGGCTATGCGCCGGGTGGCCGGGGGCGAGGTCGAAGACCGCCGTCACTTCGCCCTGCGCGGCCCCAGCGCGGACCAGATCGGCCCGGCCGCGCCAGCCAAGTACAAAGCCGAGCGCGTCGAGCAGAATAGACTTGCCAGCCCCGGTCTCGCCAGTCAGCACATTGAGCCCGGGCTGAAACTCCAGCTCGAGGTGGTCAATGATCAGAATGTCTTTGATCTCAAGTCCGCGCAGCATGGGCCTAGCCAAACGCCGATGTTTGAGAATGTTGTGCTACAGCCATTCGCCGCGCACCACTTGTCGGTAGATCGAAGCCAGCCAGTTATCACCCGATGAGCGCGCCTCAAGCCCGCGCCCGGTCAACAGAGCATAGCTGTCTTGATACCACTCGGTTGAGCGGTAGTTATAGCCCAGAATAGCGCCCGCTGACTGCGCCTCATCTACCAGCCCAAGCGAAAGATAGGCCTCAACCAGCCGGTGCAACGCCTCAGCCGTATGTGATGTGGTCTGAAAATCTTCAACCACAACGCGGAAGCGGTTTACAGCCGCCGCATAATGGCCCCGGCGCAAATAGTAGCGGCCGATCTCCATTTCCTTGCCAGCAAGGTGGTCAAAGGCGAGGTCAAATTTCAGAATCGCCGAGCGGGCATATTCGCTGTCTGGGTAGATTTCGATGACTTCGCGCAGGGCTTGCAGCGCCTGAAAGGTCAGGCCCTGGTCGCGGCCGATCTCGTCGATTTGATCATAGTATGACAGGGCCAACAGATATTGCGCATAGGGCGCGTCGCCATCTGTTGGATAGAAGTCTAGGAACCGCTGGGCGGCAGCGCGTGATGACGGATAGTCGGCGTCGCGGTGATAGGCCATGGCCTGCATAACCAGCCCGCGTTTGGCCCAGTCAGAATAGGGGTAAAGCCGCTCAATCTCGCCAAAGTAGAACGCCGCATCATCAGCTTGGCCGCGCTCCAGCTCAAACTCACCGCGCTCAAAAATCTCTTGCGGTGTGTAATTTTCCAGCGAGGCATCGCGTGGGTTAAAGGAGCTGCAGCTGGCAACCAGCAACACAGCAGCGCAAAGACCGATGATCTTACGGTACAAAGCAGGCCTGCGGTGCAAAGCGGGCTTTTGGTCAGCCATCTGGCTGCCCGTCAAATCTGTTTGGCTAGAATTCGCCCCTGCCCCCCGGCTTGTCTGCTTTGCAATCTTAGCACTCGTGACCTTTGGCAAAGGTCTAGCATGAAAATTCCGGGGGCAAAATGCCTTTCCGGCGCCCGATATGCAATGCCTGCAATATGGCCGCCAATGCGCCCGGTTTCAACGAAATTTGAGGGGTAAAATTAGGCCACTTGACCAAGGTCTGCTTGCACAACGCCACTGCCGGGCAATTGCGCCGCCATGGCCGCCGTACAGCGCACCGAGCGCCAAGCAGAAGGCCGGGCAAACAGCGCCCGCAGCAGCTCATTGCTCAGTGCATGACCGGCACGCTCACCGGTATAGCGGCCCTGAAGCGGCGCGCCCGCGGTATAAAGATCGCCCAAAGCGTCGAGCATTTTGTGGCGCACGGCCTCGTCGGGGTGACGCAGCCCGCCCGGCGACAGAACCTTGTTCTTCTCGACCACGACCGCGTTGAGCAAACTGCCGCCCAGAGCCAGTCCTTGTTCATGCATGGCCGTCACATCGGCCTGACGGCAAAACGTGCGCGAGTCGCACAGCTCGCGGATAAACGCCCCATTGGCCATGTCGAGAACCTTGGCCTGTTGGCCGATCGCCTCATCGGCAAAATCAATGGCAAA